>JAABRE010000118.1 GCA_011391125.1 Synechococcales cyanobacterium S06 | reverse complement strand
GTGCTAACAATTTTTTCTCGAATATCTTTGGATAAAGGGCGCATTTGAACCTCTCAAAAGTTTTCTCTATTGTCCCATACTGTCTTGCATTACGCTGTAAATCACAACCTTCAATTTGATTATGTTTTAAATTAATTCTCCAGTCTATATTTAAGATTTTGAGAACATCTTTAAGTTGATTAGGTATATTCTCATCTAACCAAAGTTCTTGTTTTAATTGAAAATCACCATATTGATTAGGAATTATGGCTAATTTATCTAATAATTTTTCATTTTCTTCATTAACAAATTTAATCAATTCTGTTAACCATTTTAAGGTGTCAGATTCAGTTTTATTAATTCGATCAGCTAGTTGATTAAGATTAGAATAACTAGCTATATCAGTCATAAGTTTAGTTAAATCATAATGTAATTCTTTAGACCAACTTTTATCTATAATATTATGCCAAAATTGTAGATGTTCTTTTTTGGGTAAACGATCAAACCATAATTCTTGAGCAAAACTCCAGATAATTAATACCTGATTAAAAGATTGATGATAAGGAAATAAAGCATCTTTTAAGATAATTTTAGGATTTTCTGGATCATCAGTATAAACAATTTCACTTGTCATTAAATGCTCTCTTAAAACTTTTTGCACATTTTCCTTATACCAATTCTGAGAAAGCCAATCTTTTTCTGAGGGAAGCTTCGTATCAGCTAAAAAATATAAATTTTGCCAATCATTATTAGTGGCATAATTGACAATCATTAAATATAAATCTATTGCATCTTGAAATACTGCTTTATTTTTAATAATATGTTCTTCATTAGCATCAGTTAAAAATACGCCATCTCTAGGCTCAGTTGGCTCTAAAAATGGATTATTAATAACTACGGGAAAGAAAAATTGTTCTGTACCAATTAAGGGAAAATCTAAAAATAGTCTAGGTAATTGTTGGTTTAAAGATTTAAGACTAATTTGTTCATTTTCTAGCTCAATTTGGAGTGCAATGGTAGTAAGATTTTTAGATAAATAAATATAATATAATTTTTCTAATTTACCATTAGTTATTTTATCAAATTCAATGAGATTAATCTGTTCATTAATGGCTTGAGGCGTTTTCTTTTCATAAATAATTTCAGTATCATTATTTAAAACTTTAACATATTTAATCCTATCAATAAAAATCAATGTATAAGCTAACGATACTTCTAAATCTTTTAAACCAATTTGAGCAATTTCTTGCCCTTTATGATCTATTTTATAAGTAAAAACCGTGTTTAATTGACTAAAATCTATATCTGAAATATTCTGATTATTTTTTAAACTTTTTTCGGCACATTCAAAAGAATAATTAATATTTTCAATCAATTCAGGTAAACTTCTACCACTTCGGTCTAAAGGAAAACTAATTTTAGATAATTGTTGATTGTCTATTTGATAAATGCCTTCAACTTCTACCTTTTCAGAAAGTAAATGTGTCGTCATAAAACCTGTACCAAACCTACCTGTTGTTTGCGGTTTTTGGGTTAAATCTTGATCTTCTCTATCCTTATCTTCAGAACTAATTTGTCTAATAATTCCCTCAATATTTGCTGAGGTAAAATAACCAAAATTATGTTTAAATTCTAAATAATCTTCAGTCAAATTAATGGCAATTGAAATCGGTTGATTATCAAAATCAATAGCGGCTTTATCCTTAGCATTTTGGAGAAGTTCCCAAATCCAACGGCGTTTGGAATTTTCCGTCGGAGACATTCTCAAAATCCGCATTTTTTCAAATATTTTCTGTGCGGTAATACGGTTTAACTGTTTAATTGCATTTTGATTAAATTCTGACATGGCTTGCACTAAAAAAACTCAGAAATTACTATTGTTTTGCATTATACCAAAAAAAATGAGTCGAAGCTTATGCTCTCATCAAAAATAAGGTGGGCAATGCCCACCCTACGATGTTAAAATGTGAGGAAAAATTAACGGCCTAATTTTTGTTCAAGAGCAGCGATCGCCAACTTAGTTTTAAGCAGAGAATCGGGGTTCAAACTGATAGAATCAATACCTAATTCCACCAAGAATTCGGCAAATTCTGGGTAATCAGAAGGAGCTTGACCACAAATACCAATCTTACGATTATATTTTTTCGCGCCTTCGATCGCCATTTTAACCATACGTTTAACACCCTCATTTCTTTCATCAAAAATGTGAGCAACTAACGCAGAATCCCGATCTAAACCTAATGTTAATTGGGTTAAATCATTAGAACCAATGGAGAATCCGTCAAACACCTCTGAAAATTCGTCAACGAGGATCACGTTAGAAGGTAATTCACACATAACGTAAACTTGTAAGCCATTTTCGCCACGTCTGAGGTCATGTTTGGCCAATTCCGCCAAGACTTTGCGACCTTCTTCGGGGGTACGACAGAAAGGAATCATGGGAATCACGTTGGTTAAACCCATGTCGTTACGAACAATCTTGAAGGCTTCACATTCAAGGGCGAAAGCTTCGAGGTAGTTTTCGTCATAGTAACGAGATGCACCACGCCAACCGATCATGGGGTTTTCTTCTTTAGGTTCAAAGGTCTGACCACCTAAGAGATTCGCGTATTCGTTGGATTTAAAGTCGGACATCCGAACAACCACTGGGTTAGGATAAAATGCCGCAGCAATCATGCTGACTCCACTGGCAAGCTTGTCGATGAAGAACTGAGCTTTATCTTCGTAAAGTCTGGTTAATTCAGCGATGTCATGTTTGACCATTTTGTCTTCTAATTCGTCGAAGTGCAGTAAGGCCAAGGGGTGCGCTTTAATGTGGTTGGCAATGATGAACTCTAAACGTGCTAAACCCACACCATCATTGGGTAAATTAGCAAGGGAGAAGGCAAGTTCGGGATCGCCAACGTTCATCAAAATTTTGGTTTTGGTTTCGGGAATGTTGTCGAGACGGGTTTCGGTGATGTCAAAATTGAGTAAACCTTCGTAAATGTGGCCGTCTTCACCTTCGCAACAAGCTACGGTAACATCTGAACCATTAACCACGCTTTCGGTAGCATCGCCACAACCAACAACGGCAGGAATACCCATTTCACGGGCGATAATGGCAGCATGACAGGTTCTTCCACCTTGGTCAGTGACGATCGCACTGGCTTTTTTCATGATCGGTTCCCAGTCAGGGTCAGTACGACGAGTGACGAGGACTTCACCGGGTTGGAAGATGTTAATATCGTTAACATCCATGATGACGCGAGCTTTACCTTGGCCTACCATTTCGCCAACGCTTCTACCTGTGGAGATGACTTTGCTGGTTTCTTTTAAACTGTAGGATTTAAGGATATTACCCGATTTTTGCGATTGGACAGTTTCAGGACGAGCTTGAACAATGAATAATTCCCCTGTTTGACCATCTTTGGCCCATTCAATGTCCATGGGGGTGTCTTGACCACGAACTGCTGTGTAGTGGTCTTCAATGGTGACGGCCCAACGTGCTAATTGCAGTACGTCTTCATCAGAAATGCAGTAAACACCTTGCAATTTATCTTCTACAGCTACGTTTTTGGTGAGTTTGCCACCGCCAACATCATAAATCATTTTAATTTTTTTGCTGCCCAATCTTCTCTCTAAGATGGGTTTTTTGCCTTCTCTGAGGGTGGGTTTGAAAACGAAGAATTCGTCAGGGTTGACTGCACCTTGGACCACGTTTTCACCTAAACCGTAAGCTGCGGTGATGAATGCTGCATTTTTGAAGCCACTTTCGGTGTCGATGGAGAACATTACACCAGAGGTTGCTAAGTCGGAGCGGACCATTTTTTGGACACCCACGGAAAGTGCGACTTCAAAGTGATCAAATCCGTTGTGGGTACGATAGGCGATCGCCCGATCTGTAAATAAAGAAGCAAAACATTTGTGACAAGATTCTAAAACCCCTTTCACACCGTGAACGTTGAGGTAGGTTTCTTGTTGTCCGGCAAAACTAGCTTCGGGTAAATCTTCAGCAGTTGCGCTGGAGCGGACGGCGACATCTACATCGTGGGCATGATGTTCACACTCTTCCTTGTCTGCACCTTCAAAGCGATCGCAAAAATTGGGGTCAGAATCATAGCGTTCACACATTTTTTTATAGGCCAAGGTGATCGCGTCTTGCAAATCTTGGGGGAAAGGTGTGTTTAAAATTAAAGAACGCGCTTGTTTACCTCTTTTTTGCAGATTCGGAACATCCTCGATGTCTAAGTCAGAGAAGATTTTGCGGAGTTTTTCTTCTAAACCTGCACCTTTAATAAAATAACGATAAGCATAAGCTGTTGTGGCAAAACCACCGGGGACATTGACCCCTTTGGCAGTTAATTGTTGGATCATTTCGCCGAGGGAGGAGTTTTTACCACCAACTAAACCAACGTCGTGAGTGCCAACTTCTTCAAACCAAAGGATGAAAGCGGTCTCTCTGGAGTTTGTGGAGGAATCTTGTTTTAATGCTGTTACCATAAAATATACCTGTAACTCGTTTCAGTTCTTACTATAGCGATCCCCATTTGCTTTGGCTAGTGTTATTTTTATTTATTTACAATTTGCTACTTTTCTTAACATTTTACGGGACAAAAATAAAGAAATTATTATAAAAATGGTGACTGTTTTTATCCTGTGGTACAATGGTCTACTATGTTTTGTTTACCTATAATAGTTAAGAAAAATTAACAGAGATTAAATTTGGTGAATAATTTTTATCACCTTGTTCTTGTCAGGAAATCAAGACAGATATTAAAGATAAAAAATTTTTTTGTAAATTTTTGTAAGAATAGCTTGACTTTACTCTATTAATATGCTTATTAATTTAACGATACGCTCCATTACAGAGATAACAGATCGTTTTAATCATTATTTGTTTAATGTGACACACCCTAAAATTTATTTTTGGAATAATGAATTAATAGTTTGAGGAAGATTAATAATTGCTTGCCAAATGGTATTAGAGTCAATACCAAAGCCAAATTTCAGGATAATAATAATCGCAAAAACGGTTAAAACCGTAGTAATACTAAGTTTAATAATTTTAAAGATCCAGCCAATAATAATTATAACAATGGCTAAAGCAGCGAGAATAATAATTATTTGAGTTAACATAAAAGAAAAAAAATTAATAATTAATAACCAATAATAAATTATCAATTATCAATTATCAATTAATTAATAAGCTAAAGTTGCTAAAGTTTCTCGTAAATAACAACTAACCAATTGATCAAGATTAACGGTATTAGTTTCATTGTCAATAGTGTTTGCTTGTTGCCAGCATTCAAATCCAGAAGTATTGGCGATCGCTTCTTTCAAATTTTCCCAGATTTTAGAGTCATCATTAAATCTAGTTTCTGGATAAATCGTAGCATTTGACATATCCGACCTCAAGTTATGAATCAATAGTTATTTCTAGGATAACCTATTGAGAGAGTTAAGTTGTGCTATCCATGACACAAAATTTAAGTTATTTTAAAGATCAAGACATCTGGGAATTTTTATGCTTAAAAAGGATAAACTAGGGTTCTGATCTCACTAAGATTAATTAATAGGAAGATTAAAGCTGATTATAATACTCAATTTGTTATGGTAGAAGAATGTGTCCGTTAAGTAGTCAAACTCATAAAACCTTATTCAAAATAGGGGAAAAAACAGTTATTCAAAGAATTATTTGTTACTTGAATATCAGATAACTGACATTACAATTGTTACAAGTTATCAGGAAAGTGAACTAAAATTTTATCTACAATAAACGTATCATGAGTTATAATTTAATTATATTTCTAACCATAGATATGTAGAAACTAATCTAGCAATTCGTTGAGGATTTGTCAAAAATTTAGCATTACTATATCAATAACAATAATTTCAAAATTATCTGAGTTTTCTTGTAGTTTAAAAGAAGCTAAATATTTTTTAATATATTTTATTTTTTTTGAATCTTATATCAATAAATATTAAAAACCTGAATTTTAGTCAAAATAAAGACTTAAATTCAGTTTACTTTTTTTTGCCATTCTTGTTCGGTAAATTCCTCATAATAGGAACGTTCGGTATTAACTTCCCATAAATCGTGTTTTTCTCCTAAGATATTTCGGGCAGCTAATAAACCAGTTAACATGGAATGATCTTGATTATTATAACGGTGCATTCCATTTCTACCAATAGTTTGTAAGTTTTCAAAGGTAGCTAAATAATCTCTGATTACTGTTAAATATTCATAGTAATTTCTATCATAAACTGGATAAGCTTTTTTCTGACGTAACACAGTTCCACCTTCGACTAAACTAGCTTTTCCTAATCCTAATTCTTCTAATTCTTGGGTTGCTAATTTTATTAATTCTGAGTTAGATAAATTCCATAATTCATCAGTTTCTGAACAAAAATATTCCATTCCTAAACAAGTTTTTGTTAAATCGGGGACCATTTTAGGACTCCAATTTTTAAAATTCTGAATTCTACCTACTTGAAATTTAGCAGCATGAATATATATCCAATTATCGGGAAATATATCTTCTTTATTAATAATTAAAGCGACAATTAAAAAATCTCGATAGCTTAATTTATTAGCCGCATTTAACACTTTTTCTGGAGGTTTAGGTTCAATTCTATTTAATAATGCTGTTATCGGCATACTGGAAATAAAATGCTCTGCTGTAATCGTTTTTATTGCTCCTTCTTGCTCAATTTCAAGGGATAATATTTTGGTATCTTTTCTGTTTATTTTAGTTACTTTGGTGTTTAATTGTACCTTTCCTCCCTTCTTTTCGACAGCGTCGGTAAATGCTTCCCACATCATTCCAGGACCAAGAATAGGATAATCAAAGGTAGTAATTAAACTTTTAGCCTTACTTTTGCCGAATAAAATATTAATGGCTGCCTCTTTTAAAGACATTCCTTTAATCCTTTGTTTGGCCCATTCGGCCTGAATTTGATTACAAGGAATTCCCCAGACTTTCTCTGTATAAGTCTTAAAAAAAGTGCGATATAATCTTTCGCCAAAACAATGAATCACCCAGTCTTCAAAAGTTTCTGGTTCTTTTTTATTAACAATAAATATTAATTTAGCTTTCAAATAACTCCAGATAATTAAACCACTTTGAAGGACACCTAAATTTGATAAAGTACTCTTAAAAGATAAGGGATAATCAAAAAATTTGCCGTTATAATAAATACGCGATAAACGGGGAACTTGAATAAAACCATCGCCTAAAACTTCTCGCCATAATTGTTCTATTTCTGTTACTTTTGTATAAAAACGATGACCACCAATATCAAAACGATAACCTTGATAAATTTCAGTGCGAGATATTCCACCTACTAAATTTGCTCCCTCTAAAACTAGAGGTTTATGGTTATTTTTTACTAACTCATAAGCTGCAGTTAAACCCGCAGGCCCTGCTCCGATTATAATGATATTTTGGTAGGTTATTGTCATTTTTTGCTGATAAAAAATAATTTGATTCTATTATTTTATCTGATAATTTGTAATCTAAGTAGGCAACGGCTGTTGACCCCTACAGCGCAATTACGAATTATTTACCAATGTTTCTTATGTCAAGATAAGAAACATTCGCTCAATTCTGTTACTAATTTAACGGTTTCGACACTCACTGTGACAATTTTTTGGATTAATTTAACGATATACATTTCGTCTTCTAAACGATTAGGATCATTAATAATTCCACTACGTTTTTCGGTTTTAATTTGATACTGATCGATTATCCAATCTAAGGCACTTTTATTGCCTAATTTATATTCCCACACTTCGGGAGGAATCTCTTTTAAGGTTAGGTAGTCGTTATAAATTATTTCGGTTTTATCCTTGCTTAATTTCATTTTTTCTACTCGTAAAAACCCCCCAACCCCCCTTACTAAGGAGGGCGAAAAATCTGGGTTTTCAATTAATTTTAATCGGTATTCTTTTTGCTGCTCATAATTAACATGAAGTTGCGCTAATTTTTCCCCTATTTGACTAATTTCTTTAAACCAAATCTCCCCTCCCCCTGTGGGAGAGGGGTTGGGGGTGAGGGTCTTCAAATTTTGCCCTCCCCCTGTGGGAGAGGGGTTGGGGGTGAGGGTCTTCAAATTTTGACCTCCCCCTATAAGTGAGGGGTAAGGAGTTAAAAAGGGGATTCTTGGTAATTCTCGTTTTAAATTGGCGGCATATTTACGACGATATTCGGGGTGATGTAATATACCGTAAACATAGTAAAATATGTCCCATTTATTAATAGTTTGATCTTGATAAAATTGCCGAAATTCCTGTAAAGAATAATCGGTTATATTTTCCCTTTTATTACTTCCATCTTCATCATAAATATAAAAAGGAAAACATTGAGTTTTCTCTAATATATCCAAACAAGGAATACAAGAAACCATTAAACTGTGAAATGGTTTACTACTTCCGACACCACTAACACAAATTATCAAATTTTCTTGTTCAGTTTCTGGAGTAGGAAAGATGAGATCAAATTTACCTATTCTATCGTTAAAATTATCTGAAAAATAAAGATAAGAAGTAACAAAAGGACGATACAATGATTTTCTAATGTTATTTTTTAAAAATTCTAATAATTTACCAGCTTTTAAAAATTTTTTTAAAGTGCTACTCCAGCTAATTTTACTAGAATCATTAGTAACAAAATCATCAATATTAGTAATATTATTTTTATTTTTTTGATACCTAACTAACTCATAATTATAAGTTTCAATCATTTTACTAACATTAGTAGTTAAATGTTTAGCATTTATATTATAAACCCAGGCATCTCTAGCAGTTAATACTCCACCACTATATTTATGAAAAATTGTTTTTGCATCGTTAAATTTACCTGATTTTGACTGTTTATCACCTAATCCCATAAAAGTATCAAAATCTTCCTCTAAATCATCAGTTAACCAAACATTTTTACTATTAGGATTAATTAATTGCCAATCAAGATTATAGATATTTTCAGCCGTTTCTAAAAACTCATATTTCTGCTCTTT
Organism: Synechococcales cyanobacterium S06; assembly: GCA_011391125.1. Classification (GTDB taxonomy): domain Bacteria; phylum Cyanobacteriota; class Cyanobacteriia; order Cyanobacteriales; family JAABRE01; genus JAABRE01. The sequence goes on along the minus strand of JAABRE010000118.1, from coordinate 457 downwards.
TGTCCACAATTCATCTACCCTAGCGTAATGAATTCTTCCTGCATAAGTATTATTAGATTTTTTCATTAAAATATTAATACTTACCCCAACTTGAATGCCAAAAACATTATGGGTTGTACCAGATAATTTAGGGTTTTTTCTCACATTACCTCCCAAATCTAACACATATATTTGATCAAAATCTTGTCCTAAATGCTTTCTCATTCCATCAAAAGCAATATTATCAATAAAACTATTATTGGTTATAAAACAAACGATTCCTTCATCACTAATTCTATCACTAGCAAAGCGAAAAGCTTTCACATAAACATCAGATAAGGAATTTTTTAAAGTTGCTTTTGAATCCTTTGAATAAGTGTCTTTAACTCGTTTATCTATGTGTTCATATTTGCGGTTTTTATTATTATCATTTTCATTAATTTGTCCCACATTATAGGGAGGATTCCCGATAATTACA
>JAABRE010000117.1 GCA_011391125.1 Synechococcales cyanobacterium S06 | reverse complement strand
AGCTTCAAATTCTGACCAAGGTACTAATTTGGCCATTTTTACCCAATCATTGTCAGCTGAAAGGTTGGCTTCAATTTTGAAACCTAATTCCTCTCCTTCCACTACACATTGTTTATTTTTTTTATAAACCATTTTGATTTGAATGTAAGGTTTTTTTCTATTTTAAGGGCCAATCCTAGCATTTTTTGAAAAATTTTTGAACCGTAACTCTTTGATTAGTAAGGCTTTTGACTATCTTTCAGCAAGCCCTAATTATGAAGTCTTAGAAATTATTATTTAATGATAGATTTAATCGAAAAAATAAGAAGTAAATTATGCCACCTTTACCCATAATTTCTGGTGAAAAATGTGTTAAAGCCTTAACAAAAATAGGTTTTAATTTTGACTCACAAAAAGGTAGTCATCTTATTTTAATTCGCCAAAAACCTAAGACAAGATTATCTATTCCTAATCATAAAGAATTAGACAGAGGAACTTTACGCGCCATTATTAGACAATCAGGATTAACAGTAGATGAATTTAAGGAATTATTAGAATAATTTTTATGAGATAAGCAAAAATTTATGATTAAACAGATAAAAGAAATGAAATAGGAAAAATTATTACTGTCAGTTTAGAAACAGTGAAAATTGTTAATAATTTATTAGGGAGAGGTGAATTCCTATATCAATAATCAATATTGACTTCTAACCCCGGCAAGACATCTTCGCCTGATAAAACAACGGGCATGGTAAGAACTTCTACCTCTTGATTTTGACGATAAATTTCCACCTGTTTGTTTTGAGGATTAATCAGCCATCCTAATTTTAATCCAGAGGCTAAATATTCAAGCATTTTATCCTGTAAGGGTTTTAAACGATCGCTTTTTGACCGCAATTCAATGACAAAGTCTGGACAAAGGGGGGGAAATTTATCCTTTTCTTCTTGAGTCAAACTGTCCCATTTTTCTAAGCTGACCCAAGCAACATCAGGCGATCGAGAACCTCCATTTGGTAAATTAAATATAGTGGAAGAACTAAACACAATGCCTAAATTTGTTTGACGATTCCAGATTATTAAATCACCAATTAAATTTGCTTCTTTTTTGCCACTTTCACCACCAACTGGGGACATGATAATTAATTCTCCTTGAGGACTTCGTTCTAGTTGCGCTTCAGGATTGTTGACACAGAGTAAGTAAAACTGCTCAGGAGTCAAGGTTGTCAGGGAATTGACATTTAAAACAGTGGTCATCAATTAACCTCCGCGATCATATTTCTTTTTATTTTAAGGATATTTGTTCACGGTAGCGATCGCCTTTTTTGCCTTTCTACATAAGTAAAGCTTATCAATTACATAAGAAATGATAAATAATCACTATAATAACTATATTGCTAAATGGTTATATAACTGTTATAGTGATAACAGAATAAATAAATTATTCATTTGTACCTCGAAAAATACATAGCAATTATGACTACAACAATTCAACAACTGGAAGAACGCTCCCTCTGGGAGAGCTTCTGTCAATGGGTCACAAGTACCGAAAATCGCCTTTATTTAGGGTGGTTTGGTGTTTTAATGGTCCCCACCCTTTTGACCGCAACCATCTGTTTTATCATCGCTTTCGTCGCTGCTCCCCCCGTGGACATTGACGGAATCCGCGAACCTGTCTCGGGTTCTCTCTTGTATGGTAATAACATCATCACGGCGGCTGTTGTCCCTTCCTCCAATGCGATCGGCTTGCACTTTTACCCCATTTGGGAAGCAGCCAACATGGACGAATGGTTATACAACGGTGGTCCTTACCAATTAATCATATTCCACTTCATCATTGGCATTTTTTGCTACATGGGTCGTGAGTGGGAATTATCCTACCGTTTAGGAATGCGTCCTTGGATTGCCGTGGCCTACAGCGCTCCTGTGGCCGCAGCTACCGCAGTTTTATTGGTTTACTCCATTGGTCAAGGTTCATTTTCCGATGGTCTTCCTTTAGGAATTAGCGGTACATTCAACTTTATGTTGGTGTTGCAAGCAGAACACAACGTTTTAATGCACCCATTTCATATGTTAGGAGTCGCTGGAGTCTTTGGTGGAGCGTTATTTTCAGCGATGCACGGTTCTTTAGTCACATCCTCTTTAATTCGGGAAACCACCGAAGTTGAATCCTTAAACCAAGGTTACAAATTCGGTCAAGAAGAGGAAACTTACAACATTGTCGCAGCTCACGGTTATTTTGGACGCTTAATTTTCCAATATGCTTCCTTTAACAACAGCCGCGCTTTACACTTCTTCCTAGGAGCATGGCCCGTAGTTGGTATCTGGTTTGCAGCATTGGCAGTATGTTCCTTTGCTTTCAACTTGAATGGCTTGAACTTCAATCAATCTGTGATGGATGCCGAAGGTCGTGTAATCAACACATGGGCTGACATTATGAACCGCGCGGGTTTAGGTATTGAAGTTATCCACGAACGTAACGTGCATAACTTCCCCTTAGACTTAGCTGCTGGAATTCAAGCTCCTGTAGCCATGACTGCACCTGTGATCAACGGTTAATTCTCATAACTCTTTCAGTCAACTAGTTTCAGAAAAAGCACTCTTTTAAAGGGTGCTTTTTTTTGGGGCTTAAACTTGAGGAAAAAAGAGAACTTTACCAATAATGGCCAATAAACCAGTAACCAAAACGCCAACAATGCCAAAAAACCCTAAAGTCATGGTATTTAAACGACCATTAGTGTCATTGATGCGATTAATCACATCGTCAAAACGTTGAGAAGTTTGGTCTTTGTAATCAGTTAATTGATTACTTAAACCTTTTAATTCCGTTTCAATTCTAATCTGATTTTTTTCTAAATCATTTAATTTGTGATTAACTTGACTCAAACTATTAACTACTTGGTCAAGTTTTTGGTTAATTTGTAAGAGGTCATTTTCCGTTACTGTTTTCATGTTAATATCCTTTTAAGAATATTGAATTAAAGTAGCGCCGCCAACGCTACCTTAATTGTAGGCTTAAAAATTTGTCAAAATCGGATTACTGATTATTTTTAATGTTGCAATATTAAATGAAATTAGTATAACTTAAATGGACTTAAAACGACTTGAGGAAATTAAAAATATTCCTGATGAAAGCCTTGACACTTCAGACATTCCCGAATTAGATGATCATTTTTGGGAAACCGCAAAAATGATCAAACCAATCACGAAAAAAGCTATTTCTATTCGCTTAGATAGTGACATTTTAGACTGGTTTAAAGGTCAAGGAAAGGGTGATCAATCATTAATTAATAATATTCTTCGCAGTTACGTTAACCATCAAGAAAATAAAACTTAATAATAGTTAAAATTAAAAATCCGATTTTTTTGATTCATCGGATTTTTAAATATTAATTAAGCTTAATTCCCCGAATAGAAAAATCCAATAATTCCATCGGGTGCATTAACATAATATCCTTACCTTGTAAGTTTAAATGTTTTTTAATTTGCAAACTACAACCGGGATTAGAAGAAGCAATTAATTCCGCTCCCGTATTTAATAAATTAGTAACTTTTTGCTGCCCTAATTCATTAGCAACTTCCGGTTGTAACATATTATAAACCCCAGCACTTCCGCAACATAAAGCAGCGTCAATTGGTTCTTTTAACTTAATATTTGGGATTTTTTGTAATAATTGTCTGGGTTGTAAACTAATTTTTTGACCATGCAATAAATGACACGCGTCTTGATAAACTACCGTTAATTGTTTGTCAGTTACAGGAGATAATTCCGCAGTTAAACCCACCTGAATTAAAAACTCTTGAACATCGCGAACCTTATTAGAAAAGGCCTGCGCTTTTTGCTTGTATTCGGAATCATCTTTCAAAATATGACCATATTCCTTTAAAGTATGACCACAACCAGCAGCATTAATAATAACGTAATCAACATTAGTATTTTCAAAACTATCAATCATCTGTTTAGCTAACAATTGAGCTTGATTTTCTTGGCCTTGATGAGCAGGTAAAGCAGCGCAACAACCTTGGGTTTTCGGAATCACAACCTCGCAACTATTTGCCGTTAAAACGCGAATTGTAGCCTCATTAACAGGGTTAAAAAATAATCTTTGAACACAACCTAAAATAACGCCAACTCGGTAACGTTTTTGACCCTTTGCTGGTATTAAATCAGGCAAATTATCCTTAAATGAATCATCTGTTACCTGCGGTAAAATTGACTCCATTGCAGCTAAACGAGGCGATATTTTTTCAATAATTCCTAACTTTCTAACTAACTTTTGTACACCAAAAACTTGATAAAACCAGAGACTAGGAAGTAGATAATTCAAGCGTTTCGGGTAAGGAAAGAGATTAAAAATTAAGAACCGAATTAACCGATCAGATAAACCTCTTTCCTGATTTCTTTCTACCTGTGGACGAACATCTGCAAGTAACTTATCATACTGTACACCAGAAGGGCAGGTAGAAACACAGGCCAAACAACCTAAACAGGAGTCAAAATGCTGACTTGTCACTTGATCTAAAGTAGCTTCTCCCTGATTAATAGCATTCATAAGATAAATTCTTCCACGGGGAGAATCCATTTCCTTACCAATAACCCGATAACTAGGACAAGTTGACAAACAAAAACCACAATGGACACAAGTATCAATTAACTCCTGTTTCGGAGCATTTTTACCATCAAAACCCTTAACAAAACCCTCATTTACCTGCATAAAAAAGCTCCTTACCCACAATCAAAATATTTTTGCGTCTTCTTTGCGCCTTTGCGCCTTTGCGTGAGAAAATAAGATCAGAAAACTCGGCCACAACTTAAGATATTTTGAGGATCAAATTGTTCCTTAATTTTCGACATCATCGACAAGTAATTACCAGTATAACCCCAATTTTTAAAATCGGTTTTCACCTGTTTAGGAGCAGAAAAAATTGTTAAAAAGCCGTTATTTTGCTCACAAATTTGTCTAATCTCCTTTATTTCCTCCGCATTTTCTAAATATAACTTACCTAAACCACTACTAATATTTATAATTCCTAAACCTGATGTTTTACTAACCATGGTAACAATTTCACTGGGCAAAATTCCCACTTTACAGAGAATTAAACTGTTTAAATTCTGTAATTTTTCCCATAAATTCTGCTCATCAATATCACTAAATCTAGTCACTTTTAAGCTTAATTCTTGAGCTATTTTTTCGCTAATTTTAATTTGTTGGTTTACACTTTCAGTAATACTTTGAAAGCGCATGATTAAACCTAAATTAGCCCCTAAATCTAATTTTCTGCACAAGGAATTTGACAAAATATCTGCACAAGTGGGGGTTAACGCCGAATTAACCAAAATCGATCGCCCCTGCTTTATTTTTTCAGCATTTCCAGTTAAAACCACCGTGCCAGAAAATGGCGGCTCAGGGTACAATCGGAAGGTAATTTGAGAAATCAGCCCTAAACTGCCGTAAGACCCCGTAAATAGCTTCATAAGGTCGTATCCTGCCACATTTTTGACCACCCTACCACCCGCTTTAGCGATGTTTCCGTCAGCACGCACGAAAGTTAACCCTAAAATCAAGTCGCGAATGCCTCCGTAGCGTTGCCTTAAGCTTCCAGTGTCGGCGGTGGCCACAATACCTCCCATGGTAGCAGTGTCAGGGTAGCTTGGATCGATGGGTAGGACTTGATTGTAGGGTTTCAAGGTGTCTTGAATCTGCTTTAAGGTGACTCCCGCTTCGACGGTCAAGGTTAAGTCGCCAACTGCATGATCAATGATGCGATTTAATTTCGCTGTACTGACTACCATGTCAGCTTGGGGAATTAAACCACCCCAATTTGATTTTGTACCATTTCCACAGGGTAGAATTTTGAGGTTTTCTGAGTGAGCAAAACTGAGAATTTCGCTTAAAGCGGCTTCATTTCCGGGATAAATGAGACATTTGGGCATTTTTTCGCCGTTTATCGCGGATTCTATCTTATTTTGCCAGGGGAGATCGAGATTTTCCCAGAGGATACTTTCAGAATTAGGAATATTTGTCATTTTTTCAAAAGTAGGGTGCGTCACATTTTATAAACAATAATATAATGATAAATGTTTTTTGGTGACGCACCTTTAAAATTAATTATTAATTATCATTAATTAAATTTGAAATTAATTTGTGAAGGAAGGTGGGCATTTTTTATGAAGATTAAAAGATGAAATATTAATTTTTCAAAAAAATGCCCACCCTACAATTTAATTATCCCTTAATTAAGGAGATAAACGTGCTTTTTGGGCGCGACTTTCCTTGTACCATTTTGCTAAAGCAGGGGACCATTTTTCAAAGTGAATATAAAGCAATTCACAAAGTTTTTGTGCTTCCAATTGAGCATCTTTTTTCCATCTCAAATCGAGAATGTGCATTAAACTTCGAGCGTTACAAGACATCACAAAATGCTGTCTTGCATCAAAGGGAATTATGGATCGCGCGTGCTCTTCTGAAAGTCCTTCCTCAATGCGTTTTTGATATAATTTACAAGCTTGTAAACACCATTCTAAGTCTTCTTGACGCTGTTTTTCTGAGTAAAAATAATGCTTTCCTTGACGATTGGTATAATTACCAACTGGTCTTAAATAAAACACATCTTCGATATTTCTTTCCCCTTTTACGACTTGAATTATACGGTTTCCTGTATACCGAAAAGATTGGACATCGAATGAATTATGAACTACTAAATTATTAGCAATAAAATTGTGATCTTTGTGCATAATTTCCAAATCATAAGTCGGCTCTAAACCAATATATTTAACTGATTTAATAGAAACAAACTCGGCTCTATTACTAGCAACTGTATTATTAGTAATATTATCTTTTTTATTTTCTTGTGAAGTTCCCCATTCTAAATTAATAAGTCGATTATCATAACTATTGCCATTTATATGTCGAGCTTCTAAGTTGGAATAATTATCTAAAGGATTAAAAGTTTCTAAAACAAGTCGATGAATATTTAAACGTTTATTTTCTCCACCTGGAAAATTAGAAAAACTGGCAAACATATAATCTTTAGATTTACTAAGTTTTTTCAAAGTAGGTATATCTCTTCTTGATGTCGGTTTATGCTTACCACCTCTAGGCATAAAAGAGTGTACTCTACCTAATGTAGAAACTTCGTAATAAGGATAATTAGGAATAGTTTTCCATTGCTCATATTCTAAGTCAAATTCATCAATGTCAATCTCACAAGGTTTAATTTTCTGTCCCAAATATACGACTCTAGCAAGTTTCGTATTTTCGGTAAATTCAGAAACTTTTTTCCATCCTAAATTTGTCCAAAAACGATGTTCTTGAGTGGCCTTTATTGTTTCACCTGTAATTGTTGTGATTTCAAAAACTTCCTTAATACCATTAATATAAATATTACTAATATGACTAGAAGTTAGTCGGTTGGTATTGGTATCTAAAACTTGAATATGTCTTGCTGAAATCTGACGTTTCATATAATCAGCATCTGATTCTGTTCGTTGATGCTTTCTACCGTTGTACCACAGGTCGGCTAAATCACCTAGTTTGTATTTATGATACAATTCTCCTGATGATAAAGTTGGATGAGTAAAGGATACTTCCACATCTCCCGTGAGACACATACCAACACGATGTGTCCTAATTTGTTGCATCATGGAATGGGGAAAATAACCCACATTAAACACAATGACTGGATGCTCAATTGGACCATAATGTCCCCTATTTGCTGATAATAAATGTTTAACAATTAACTCCCCTGCTTTTTCTTCATTGGGGAATTTATCTTTACTATCATAAACAAAATCTTCGCAATAATCTTGATGCATCGCTGCCCAAATTACTTGTTGCGGATTTTCCGTCGCGGAAATAACTTCTACTTTAAATTTATCCATAAATTTGGCACTTTATTTTAATATTTGATTACCAATATTGGTCACTTTAAATAATATTAATAATCCTTAATCTCAATAACTTTAACATATTAGGTGCTTATTTTTGCGTCTGGTGGAAAAAACGGCGAAAAAACCTTAACCAATGATCTATTATTCTTTGTAGCGGCCAAATTTAGGTGAAAAAATTAGTTACAATGTTCACTAAACTTAAGTGATCAGGAAAATTTAAGGACATGGAAGCAATAACCTACACTCAAGCACATCAAAATTTTAGTGAAGTAATCAATCAAGTTTGTGTTAATCATACTCCTGTGATTATTACATCTGACTCAGAAAATCCAGTAGTCGTGATGTCCCTTGAAGATTACAACTCCATTGAAGAAACTCTTTACTTATTGAGAAGTCCCAGAAATGCTCAACGTCTTTATAAAGCGTTAGATGAGATTAAACAAGGAAAATATCAAGAACATGATTTAATTGAAGAATAATATTTAGATGAAAATTGTATTTTTAGAAGATGCTTGGGATGATTATTTATATTGGCAAACTCAAGATAAAAAAACCTTAAAACGTCTTAATGAATTAATCAAAGATATTCAGAGAAATCCCTTTGAGGGAATAGGAAAACCAGAACCTTTAAAATTTGATTTTTCAGGTTTTTGGTCAAGAAGAATTAACGACAAACATCGTTTAATTTACCAAATTAAAGACGATCAAATTATTATTACACAATGTCGTTATCACTATTAAATCTTAATCTTTAGTAGGGTGGGAAAAACGGGGGAAAATTATCGCTCACAACCCTTGATTAATTATCCGTTCTGTCGCACAATTGCAGAGGTGGGCAATTGCGCAGCAAAATTGAAAATTACTCCATAAATTAATTACGCAATTACCCACCCTACAGTTTCTAGGGTGGGTTGGTCAAAACCAGTTAAGTATTTGTAGGGTGGTAAAACGGCGAAAAATTATCGCTCACAACCCTTGATTAATTATCCGTTCTGCACGCCAGCCCAATGTTATATACATAAAACCAGCATATTGTCAAGCAAGTGTTACAAAAGTTAATATTATGATGGTTTTGGTGGCGAGTGTGTAGGGTGCGTCACATCAGTAAGCTAACTATTCAAGCGATAATTTATCGGTATGACGCATTGTATAGCATTTTTAGTTGACATTTTATCTCTCTTTCCCCCTCTCCCCTTGGGATGAGGGGGGTAGGGGGGTGAGGGGTAGATAACATTTAATCAGAAAATGCTATACTTGAAAATTGTATAATTAATATATCAAATTTGTCGTTGCGATGGATCACAATTTCTGAGGAAATAGTCGAATGGAAACATTAGCAAAATATCGTCAAATCGTGCGTGATCTACTAATAAACCAATGCTAACAGCAATGATCCCGACATTGAAACGCAAATTATTTGTGATACTGAACATGACCATTATCAACTTTTAGAACTTGGTTGGCAAGGTTTTCAGCGAATTTTCGCTTGTTATATGCACTTAGACATCAAAGATGGTAAAATCTGGATTCAACATAACATGACGGAAGTTGATTTAGGTCAAGAATTAGTTAACCGAGGAGTTCCTGCTGAAGATATAATCCTTGGCCTACAGCCTCCTTATAAACGTCCTTATACCAATTATGGTGTAGCTTAGTAAAGTCGGGTAGGAAAAACGAGGGAAAATCTGAACAAAAAACCCTTGATTAATTATCCGTTTTGCCACCTTTGCAGTTGGTGAGCAATTGCGCCTCAATATTCAAATTACCCTCAATTAATTGTTATAGTGATTCCAATTAAGATTAAAACAGTTGAAAAATAGGTTCGTAGTTGCGCTTTAGCGCTTCTTAGGACTAAAATCCAACAACAAACTAAAAACTTTTGTTTAATTTTTATTTGGAATTACTATA
>JAABRE010000116.1 GCA_011391125.1 Synechococcales cyanobacterium S06 | reverse complement strand
CCATTGGGCAATTCTGAAATTGAGATAATTGCCATCTATTTCTGACTCTAAAACCAAAGTTGGTTCACTTTTTAACACACTGTATAACGACTTGATACTGGCCTCACTGTGAAAAGATTTACTCGTCCACGCTCCCGCTAAAAAGTCAATGTGGCGCTCTCCAGTGGTATAATGTTGTAAAAACTGGCGTAAACCTTCCGCAATAGTTAACTCAAGATTAGGTAAATTATCGCTAAAATTGTTATTATTTTGTAACCGTTCAAACTGCAATTTTGGCGGAGCAAAAAAGATGCGTAAAGGACTTATTTTACTCTGATTATTGTTAGTAATAATATCAGAACTTACCAACCAAATTGGAGAATTATCTAACTTTTTTTGCTCCTCTAAAACCTTTAAAGAAGTTTGCCTTTGATAACTTAAAACCCTAGATTGTAACCGATGATTTAACTCTAAAACCTGTAACTGTAGAGATTTTTCCTCTTGAAAACGCCATTTTTCAAACTCTAACTTCTTCTCTAACCTAGCATTTTCAGCAGTTTGAATATATTGTTGGATTTCCTTAGCTTTCTCGTGATTTATTTGCGCCAATTGAGATTGTAACTTAATATTATCTTGATGCTGCACATATTGTAACTTCATTTGTGCCATTTGAAAATCTTGATAATCTTCAGCCAAGTCATTATCTTGAGTCGCAAGATCAAAAACAGCACCAGCAACTTGACTAATCGGATCACCTACTAAAAATTTAGCAAAATTACTAACAGCCTTACCAATACCTTTTAAAATTCCCCACATAAAAATTAACTCTTTTTATTAATATTAAATACTTAATGATTGATTATACACTGTCAATTGTATTTAAGCGCTAAAATATTTATTAAGGGACTTTGCGTGAGACAACAACCCAGGACTAGGACACCAACAGAAAAGCCCCTTAGCGCCTTAGCGCCTTTGCGTGAGACAAAAACCCAGGATTATGACACCAACAGAAAAGCCCCTTAGCGCCAAGCGCGACTTTGCGTGAGGAAGAAACCCAAAACTATGACACCAACCGAAAAGCCCCTTAGCGCCTTTGCGTGAGACAACAACCCAGGCCTATGACACCAACAGAAAACCCCCTTAGCGCCTTAGCGCCTTTGCGTGAGACAACAACCCAGGCCTATGACACCAACCGAAAACCACCTTAGCGCCTTTGCGTGAGGAAGAAACCCAAAACTATGATCGCAACGATAAAAAACAGCCACCTGCAAAAAGCAGATAGCTGAAAACAGATAATTAGATAATCTTATTTAGCGGCGGCTAATTCGCGTTCTTTAGCTTCCTTAATCACCTCATCAGCGATATTTCTAGGACAAGGAGCATAGTGAGAGAATTCCATGGAGAATTGACCACGGCCAGAAGTCATGGTTCTCAAGTCGCCGATGTAACCAAACATTTCGCTAAGGGGAGCTTCTGCTTTGATTCTTACGCCCATGGGAGTGCTACTTTGGGATTTGATCATTCCACGACGACGGTTTAAGTCACCAATTACATCGCCGATATGATCATCGGGAGTAAAAACATCCACATTCATAATCGGTTCAAGAATTTGCGGACCTGCTTTTGGTAAGGTTTGACGATAACCAGCTCTGGCGGCAATTTCAAAGGCGATCGCACTGGAGTCAACGGGGTGGAACGCTCCATCTGTCAATGTGATCTGCAAATCTACACAGGGATAACCGGCCAAAACACCTTTAACAATACTAGCTTCAAAGCCTTTTTGAACTGCAGGCCAAAATTCTCTAGGTACAGTACCACCGGAAACTTTGGATTGGAAGACAAAACCGCTACCGGGTTCGCCAGGTGCGATGGTGTAATCAATACGTCCAAATTGACCAGAACCACCGGATTGTTTTTTGTGGGTGTAACTGTCATTAATCACTTTGGTGATCGACTCACGATAAGCTACTTGGGGTTTACCAACTTCCACTTCCACACCGTGGGTACGTTTGAGAATATCGACTTTAATGTCAAGGTGCAATTCACCCATTCCTTTGATGATGGTTTCGCCGCTTTCTTGATCGGTTTCCACATAGAAGGAGGGGTCTTCTTGAACCATTTTGCTTAAGGCCATGCCCATTTTTTCCGCCGAACCTTTTTGTTTGGGGGCGATCGCAATGGAGATTACGGGATCAGGGAAGACCATGGGTTCAAGGGTGGCCGGTTCTTTGGGGTCACAGATGGTATGACCGGTTTGGATATTTTTCATCCCCACAATGGCCACAATATCACCAGCTTGAGCTGTGTCAATTTCGATGCGATCGTTGGCGTGCATTTCTACAAGACGACCAACGCGATCGGTTTTGCCCGTTGCTGTATTAAGGATAGTCATCCCCTTGCTTAAAACACCGGAATAAATACGGGTAAAGGTCAACACGCCGTAACGGTCATCCATGATTTTGAAGGCTAAGGCCCGTAAAGGTCTATTGGGATCAACGATGGCAAAAGTACCAGTTTCGTTGCCATCCAAGTCAACTTCGGGTTGGGGATTAACTTCGGTAGGATTAGGTAAATAATCAATTACGCCATCTAAAACCAACTGTACACCTTTATTTTTAAAGGAAGAACCGCAATAGGTGGGGAAGAAAGCGAGTTCACGAGTACCTTTACGGATACATTTTTTCAGTTCCTCGAGGGTAGGTTCTTCACCTTCAAGGTATTTTTCCATGATTGCGTCGTCTTGATCTACCACAGTTTCGATCAACTGTTCGCGATACAGTTCCACGTCGTCAACCATATCGGCGGGTACTTCTTCAATGGTGTATTTTTCAGGATCGCCCGAATCATCCCAAATCCAAGCTTTGCGGGTCAAAACATCCACTACGCCTTTAAATTCAGTTTCCAAACCGATGGGTAAAGTCATCACCACAGGAGTAGCAGCGAGGATGTCCTTGACTTGTTTAACTACGTTATAAAAATTTGCACCAGTACGGTCTAATTTGTTAACGTAAATGAGACGAGCGACCTTAGAATCATTAGCATAGCGCCAGTTCGTCTCGGATTGGGGTTCAACACCACCAGAACCGCAGAAAACACCAATACCACCGTCAAGAACTTTGAGGGAACGGTAAACTTCGATGGTGAAATCAACGTGTCCAGGAGTGTCAATGATGTTAAATTGGTAATCTTTCCAGAAGCAAGTTGTAGCGGCAGATTGAATGGTAATGCCTCGCTCTTGCTCCTGTTCCATAAAGTCCGTGGTGGCTGCTCCTTCATGGACTTCACCAATTTTGTGGATTTTACCAGTAAGTTTTAAGATTCTTTCAGTGGTGGTAGTTTTTCCAGCATCCACGTGGGCGAAGATGCCTATATTGCGGTAGAGAGCGAGGTCTTTCATAGTTTACTATCGTTAGATTATGTGTTAAAACCAATTCGGGTTTACGATTAATTGAGCTAGAAGCGGTGCGGTTTTTCTTACCAACACGGCTAAAATAATGTTCAGTTTTGCTGAACCATTCGGTTGACCAACTATTACTTTTTATGTCAGTGGTTTAATAATTATAAATTATTGTGTCTCAAGTTACAATTGACCATTGATAATTGACCATTGTAACTTGATAATTAATTTGTATATTTTTCACTTTGTTTATCTAGTAAACGCACCAGACCTAAACTTCGTTGCTCTTAATTCCGACAAGAGACAGAAATTAGGAGAGTATTTTTCAACTGTCAACTATCAACTGTCAACTATCAACTGTCAACTGTCAACTATCAACTATCAACTGTCAACTGTCAACTATAAACTGATAACTGTTAACTGATAACTGATAACTGTTATGACTATTTTTGCCTATTTATTTAGTGAACCGTTGTTAGAATCGCCACCTGATCCTTTACTCTGGGGGTTTGAGGTTGATCGGGTTTATCAAGATTTTGGTCAACGTCAAGAATTACAGCAATTATTAATAGATTGTCGCCAAAAACCTCCCCAATATTTATTAGTCAGAAGACTCGAAGAATTCGGCGAAAATCTACAGGAAATTGGTGATTTTCTGACAGAATTAGAAAGTTTAAAAATCGAGATAGTTGTCCTAGAACAGGATTACACCACCACCAAATTTAAACAAACACAAAATACCAGGGAAATTCTCAGTTTATTACTAACAGAAATTTATCGAAAAAAACAGAGCGAAAAGCTGAAAAAAGGTCACGCAAAAAACAGGTTAAAATGTTTACCACCGCCGGGTAAAGCACCATTTGGTTATCGCAAAGGTCAAGATAAATACATAATTGACAAGGCGAATTATACCGTAGTTAAAGATTTTTTTGAAAGGTTTTTATTATATGGTTCTTTAAGGGGTGCAGTGCGTTATTTAGAAACCAAATATAACAAAAAAATCTCACCTTCCACGGGGCAAAAATGGCTGACAAATCCCGTTTATCGTGGCGATTTAAAATATCACAATGGCGAAATTATTTCTAATACCCATACAGCGATAATTTCGAGGGAAGAAGCAGCACAAATTGACCGTTTATTGCGTCGAAATAAGAAAATTGCACCTCGCTCTGCTAGTGCTAATAGGTCTTTAGCCGGTTTATTAATATGTGAAAAATGTAATTCAACCATGGCAATTAATAAGGTAACAACCCATAATCAAAAACAAGAATATCTCTATATTCGTCCTGTAAATTGTCAATCTAAACCAAAATGTAAGGCTATTTCCTATCAAGAAATATTAGAAAAAATTATTGATAAAATTTCTGTCGAATTACCAGAAGCAGTTAGTAAGTTACAAATCGGCAATCAAAAAAATATTACCGTATTATTCAATCAGCAGATTAGGGACAAAGAAAATATAATTAAGCAATTAACAGACTTAGAAAACCAAGGTATTTTAGATCAAGAAACTGCTAGATTAAGGGGATATAAATTACGCACAGAAATTGCCCAATTACAAGCAAATTTATCCCAATTACCTCCTGTTAATTTAACTCAAATTGCTCCGACAATTTCTCTCCCTCAATTTTGGTTGGATTTATCGGAAAGTGAACGACGTTTTTACTTTCGCGAATTTATTAAGCAAATTTATCTTATTCCTAATTCACCTAAAAATTGGGAATTAAAATTAGTCTTTATTTTTTAACAAATTTTTTTGCTACTATTAAAGATAGCGCTAAAGCGCAACAACAAACTTAAGATAAACTTTTTTAATGATGAAAAACTCTGACTATACCCTAAATTGGCACACCCAAATTGGCGAAATTCCCAAAACTGCCTGGGATGCCCTTGCTCAACCACTGCAAACTCCCTTTTTGGAATGGGATTGGTTACACAATCTTGAAACTTCGGGAAGTGTAACTCCGCGCACTGGTTGGCAGCCTTGTCATCTTACTCTGTGGAAAAATAAAACCTTGGTGAGTGCTGCTCCTTTGTACATCAAGGGCCACAGTAATGGCGAATTTGTATTTGATCAGCAATGGGCTGATTTAGGCTACCGTTTGGGGGTGAAATATTACCCGAAAATGTTGGGGATGACACCATTTACCCCAGCGGTGGGTTATCGTTTTTTGATTGCTCCCACGGAAGAGGAAGCCAAAATCACAGACATCATGGTTGCAGCCATTGATCATTTTTGCGATCGCCAAAAAATATCTGGTTGTCATTTTCTCTTTGTTGACCCAAATTGGAAAACCTTGATGGAAAATCATGGTTTCACACCTTGGTTACATTACAGTTATATTTGGAGTAACAAAAATTTCACTACTTTTAATGATTATTTACAGGTTTTTAACGCGAATCAAAGACGTAATATTAAGCGAGAAAGACAGTCAGTAAATAAAGCAGGATTGCAAATTAAAGTATTAAAAGGAGAGGAAATTCCCCATTATTTATACCCGTTAATTTATCGTTTTTATAGTAGCACTTGTGATAAATTTTATTGGGGTAGTAAATATTTAACTCGACAGTTTTTTGAGCAGCTTTATCCTGATTATAGTAATAGGGTAATGTTAGTAACGGCCTATCAAGAAAATGACGAACATAAACCAGTGGGAATGTCATTTTGTCTTAATAAAAATGATAATTTATATGGTCGTTATTGGGGAAGTTTAGAGGAATTTGATTGCTTGCATTTTGAAGCTTGCTATTATCAACCTATCGAATGGGCCATTAATAATAATATTAAAATGTTTGATCCCGGAGCAGGGGGAAGTCATAAAAGAAGGCGCGGTTTTCCTGCTACTCCTAACCATAGTTTACACCGTTTTTATAACCAGAAAATGTCCTATATTTTGCGCTCCTATATCGACGAAATTAATGAAATGGAACAGCAGGAAATCGAGGCAATTAATGCAGATTTACCCTTTACAAAACGGGAAATAACTCTTAATTTGACTTAATGATACAAGAATACTTAAAGAAGTTTGTTGTCGCACTTTAGCGTTAAAGCTCAACAACAAGCTTTCGGGACAACTATTCAAAATATAGCATTTTCTGATTAAGTGTTATATACTCCCTCATCCCCCTACCCCCCTCATCCCAAAGGGAGAGGGGGAAAAAGAGGTAAAATATCAACTAAAAATGCTATATCATCACTAAGGAAACTAGAAAAAAACCTTAAATGCACAGATGTTTCGATTTGTCAAGTAAATGTTACAAAACTTAACTATGGAGCGCAATATGGAAAATTCCGTCACCTTGATTAACCAGGGGATTTTGACATAGGCCAATGACAATTCCATCAAAAGAAGAACGAATTTTAGAAGTTTTTTCGCCAAAAGCATCGGAAATAACGCCTAATAACTGTTTTTTTGCCACTTTTTGCCCTAATTTTACTTCTAATCGCAAAATACCGGCTTTTGTCGCTCGAATCCATTTATAATCCCGTATTTCTACCGACTCGACGGCGGGATTTAACGACGGTAGCGGATACATTTGTAAAACATCCATAACGCGCAATATCCCTTCGACTCCCAAACGAATTG
The DNA here is from genome assembly GCA_011391125.1 of Synechococcales cyanobacterium S06. GTDB lineage: Bacteria > Cyanobacteriota > Cyanobacteriia > Cyanobacteriales > JAABRE01 > JAABRE01. The sequence goes on along the minus strand of JAABRE010000116.1, from coordinate 2,818 downwards.
CCTCGGAATCAAAGCGTAGAGCTTCTCCTGCTTCATAGAGTAAGATGGGAATACCCTGTTTTGTAGCAGCTTCCCGCAAAGAACCATCCCTTGTGGTTGAGTGCATCATGATCGGAGCGCTGAAAGCTTTGGCACATCGGTAGGTGTCTTCGTCGTCAAGGTTGGCCCGAATTTGAGGTAAGTTGATTCTTGGTACGGCGGCCGTATGTAAGTCAATCCCGTGGGTGCTGCGACTGACTATTTCTTCCATGAAAAGATAGGCCAATCTTGATGCTAATGATCCACTTGGTGAACCAGGGAAATTGCGGTTTAAGTCACGGCGATCGGGTAAATAGCGGGACTGTTCAATAAAACCAAAAACGTTAACAATTGGTACAGCAATCAAGCTACCTTTCAGGTGTTTGGGATTAATTTGCCCCACAACTTGGCGGATAATTTCCACGCCGTTTAATTCATCGCCGTGAATTGCGGCACTAATCCACAAGCGAGGACCAGTTTTCTTACCATTAATAACGGTGACAGGTAGGGAAAGAAGGGTTTGAGTGGGTAAACGGCCAACAGGAATTTCCAAACGTTTTTGTTTCCCGGGAGAAATAGTTTGACCAGCAATTTCGAGGGTATTTTCTAACAAGATAATAAATAATTAATGGTAATAAATAGACTTTAAATTAAACGATTAATCGTCATCTCTTCCCTAAAGATAATAATTTCTAATTGCGTTTTCTTGTGCACTAAAATAAGCTATTTCCTGACCATAATCCTCAAATTCTGAGTCATCTAAATTAGCTTCTGGTTTCTGTTTAGTGGGTTTAAGATATTGACTGACAATAACGATGATAATCTCTTTTTGATTTCCACCAGACACCAGTTTTAGGATGTTTCCATGCAGTTCCTTTTTTCTTTTTACCCATGGTTATCACTCCATTATTTCTATGGTTAAATTATCCTCAATAATTGCATTAATAATGTTTTCAATGTAACGTTGATCGATCCATAATATATTACCTTGAAACTGCCAAGGTTCGGCTTCTACTTCATTTAATAACCATTGTGCAGCTTCTTCGGTAAAGGGTTGGATTCCTACTATGTTACTAGCATAATTGAAAATTATAAAATCAGTCATTTGTTTATCTTTTTAACTCTATGAAACCTAGTTTAATTTAAGGGGAGAAATTTGTCAAGATTTTTGCTAATAGTAATAGGTAAAAAGTAAGACGTAATCGAAATTTTACCTTACTTTTTACCTTTTCACTAAATATTAATTAGGGGAATTTTGGTTAATTAATTCTTGAAATTCAGCTACGTAATTAACGCTAATTGTTTCTAAAATTAATGTATCTAAAAAGGAGAGATCATCAATTTTATTAAGGGATTGAATTAACTCATCGGTCAGATTACCAAAACGTTTTTTAAGTAGGTTAATAATGTCCTTTTTGCGAGTTTCTTTTGCACCGATTTGTTGACCTCTTTCAAGGGCCATTTCTTCTAAAGTGCTTAAAAAAGGCATTTTCTTTTCCTCCTCATATTCATTAAGTTTTGTGGTAAATTTTAAGGCCAATTGCGGGGGTAATTGTTAATTGCTGAATTTTTTTCTGACTAAATTTATTACTTTTGGTTAATTAATTCTTGAAATTCAGCTACGGAATTAACGCTAATTGTTTCTAAAATTAATGTATCTAAAAAGGAGAGATCATCAATTTTATTAAGGGATTGAATTAACTCATCGGTCAGATTACCAAAACGTTTTTTAAGTAGGTTAATAATGTCCTTTTTGCGAGTTTCTTTTGCACCGATTTGTTGACCTCTTTCGAGGGCCATTTCTTCTAAAGTGCTTAAAAAAGGCATTTTCTTTTCCTCCTCATATTCATTAAGTTTTGTGGTAAATTTTAAGGCCAATTGCGGGGGTAATGTCATCATTTTATCAATGAATTTAAACAAGTTAATAATCTCGAATTTACGCCAGCCCTCCTCATATAAATTCCTAACTAATTGCCATTTCCACTGTTCCCTTTCTGTTAAATTGCTGGTGGTAATTTTGGTTTTTAAATGTGCCATTACTACCCGATAAAAAGGGTTTTTACTTGTTTGTAATTCCTCCCATGAATAATCTAATAATTTAATACTAGCAAATTTAATTATCACTTGACTTTCTTCTAAGCCATATTGATAGGAATTAGGCCGCCAAGTTTTACTTTCATCCCCTAGTATAGCTAAACTAATTACCGGTTTATGATATAGATCAAATGCTCGATAATTATAGATAAACATTCGCTCTTGAAATTGTGAGTCATACTGGCTCTGGACTTCAATATGAATCAATATCCAGATTTCTTGGTCATCTAATAACCAAACTTGATATAATTTATCAGCATAACGTTTATCGGTTTCGGAAGCAGCTGTAATTTGCTCCAATTCTTTATCCAGAGAAACGGGTGTTTTTTCCCAATTAATTTGCTCATAAATGTTAGAAAAAAAGAAGCTAATAAAGGAGTCAAAATATTCCCCGATCGCCGCTTTCCAAGTTTCATCATAGTTAGCAGTTGTTTCACTCATTTAATTTTATTAATTAGGGCTTGCTGAAAGATAGTCAAAAGCCTTACTAATCAAAGAGTTACGGTTCAAAAATTTTTCAAAAAATGCTAGGATTGGCCCTTAAAATAGAAAAAAACCTTACATTCAAATCAAAATGGTTTATAAAAAAAATAAACAATGTGTAGTGGAAGGAGAGGAATTAGGTTTCAAAATTGAAGCCAACCTTTCAGCTGACAATGATTGGGTAAAAATGGCCAAATTAGTACCTTGGTCAGAATTTGAAGCT
>JAABRE010000115.1 GCA_011391125.1 Synechococcales cyanobacterium S06 | reverse complement strand
TTTATTCTTTAGTTCTTGATATTTCATTATTTTCGATAAATAATTACGTTTTTTGACATTATATCATTTTTTCTCTCACAGTTTCGCAAGAGGTCTAATGACGAACAAGACCGTCCTAAAACATTTGAGTCTGTTGCCCAATTTTCCAGAGCATTTGTGGGAGATGGTAGTATTGGCGGAAATGAAGTTTTTGCTACTTCAGCCGATGAATCCTTTTTAATTAACTTTGAAGGAGGAGGACCTGGTAAATATGGAGATATGCACGGTTGGGTTGTGGAAGTTTTTGAAAACTTGATTGATCCCGATCAACCAAAATTATTTGATCCTCTTTCCGATAAAAATTTGTTTAGTCTTGATGATTATTCTGGTTCACATTCCCAGTTTCAAAGTAGTCTTTTCAATCGTGTGGAAAATGATGTTTTTAAACCTCAGCCCCATGAAGGTAAAATTGTCATTCAAGTACCAAAAAATGGTACTTTCGAGAAACCCAAATATTTTGTTTCCCTTCAAAACGGTAAATATCATCTTTATGGTACAAATCAAGATGAACAAATAACAGCTAGTAAATTAAGCAATCAAAAATTACCCACTGATTTAGATGTTGCTATTTATGGTGGTGATGGCAATGATACTTTATATAGTAATCAAGGTAATGACACTTTAAATGGTGGTAACGGTAATGATACCTTAATTAGTCGTCAAGGAAATGATAGTTTAAATGGTGGTAATGGTAATGATAGTTTAGATGGTGGTGAGGGAGATGACATTCTCACTGGTGGTGATGGTATTGATACCTTAATCGGTGGTAAAGGTAATGATAGTTTAACTGGAGGATGGGGAAATGATCTTTTAACTGGTAATAGTGGTAACGATACTCTGATTGGTCATAGTGGTAATGATAGTTTAGATGGTGGTAATGGTCTCGATAGTTTAATTGGTGGTAGTGGTCAAGACACCTTGATTGGCGGTAGTAGCAATGATACTCTGACTGGTGGTGTTGGAAAAGATATTTTTGTCTTTAATTCCTCTTATCTTGACGGTAAAGACACCATTACTGATTTTACCCCTGGAGAAGATAAAATTCACATTAATTCCCTTGGTTTTAACTTTGATATTTTAGACTCTGGTACTTTACAAAATGCGCGTTTTGTGTTAGGAACTACCTCCTTAGATAGCGATGATCGCTTTATTTTCAATACCAAAAATAATACCCTCTTTTTCGATCAAGATGGTACAGGATTTGGCTTTATACAAAAGGCGATCGCCGTTTTAAGTAATGATATTGACTTAAAAGCTGGTGACATTATCCTAGTGTAATTGTGAGGTTGCAAAAACCCGATTTCTGTTTCAAAAATCCGATTTCTTAGAGAAATCTGTTTCAAAAATCCGATTTCTCTAAGAAATCGGATTTTTAGACATAGCATAAAAACGTTTTTTTGTCAAGTAATTGTTACAAAACTTTACATTGGTGGGTAATGGCTGATTTAGATTAATTATGGCAAACCGATGTTATAGCATTTTAAGTTGATATTTTGCCTCTTTTTCCCCCTCTCCCTTTGGGATGAGGGGGGTAGGGGGGTGAGGGTTTGTATCTCATTTAATCTGAAAATGCTATAAACAATTTAATATTTTTTGAGAGAAAAATTAAATATTTGAGTTTATGATTAAGGTAGCGTTTGCGGCGCTACCATAAAACCTTAATTATCAAAGATAATACCATGAATACACTAACAGATAACGACCTCAAAGAATTAAAAGATTTAATCATCTCTCAAAATAAGAAAATAGATCAATTAGTGAGAGATACCACCGATCTTAAATTCAGCATTGTTGAGTTAAAAGGGGAATTAAAAGAAGACATTGCTGAATTAAAAGGGGAATTAAAAGAAGACATTGCTGAATTAAAAGGAGACATTAAGACTTTGAAAAGTCACAAGATGAAGTTGTCAAAGATGTTGCAGACCTCAAAGGAGCTAAATCCTTGATTATTCCTATCATTGTAGCAGTTACCACTAGCCTATTAACTCTCTTAATCCGAGCTATTCCTAATCCTTAAGTGAAAATATTGTTTTTTACCTTATTTTTCGATAGTGATTGTAAAGGTTTGTTGTCAGAAAGACAGAAGGCGATCGCCGCTTCGTCGCCACTCTTAGCGATCGCAGTTTTAAGTAATGATATTGACTTAAAAGCTAGTGATATTATCCTAGTTTAATTATGAGGTTGCAAAAATCCGATTTCACGGCACGAAATCGGGTTTTTAAGATAGCGCTAAAGCGCAACAACGAACCCTTGCCGCCATATCATATTATTGCGAGTTTGTCAAGTAAATGTTACAAAACTTTGCAATTAGAATGGAATTGTCTTAAATATCTTACATGAAATAAGAGACAATCCCCAAAAACACGGGTTTATATTCAGTTAAGAATCAACCAAGAAGGTAAAAAGCGACTAGACGAAAAAAACCCAGGACTAGACAGCCCACAGATCAACCCCTTTGCGCCTTAGCGCCTTTGCGTGAGAAAAAAGAACCCAAAATTAGGAGGCCCAACAGTCCACCAAACATGATCGAAAACCCAAAGTAAGAGTTAACTGAATAAATGCTACGATGAGTCAATAAAGAGAAAAGCGATAAAATAAGGAAAAAAAGTTGAATGCAGGAGTTTGACAAGTCAATATCCTTTGACGGTAGAGATATTAGACTAAAAGTTGGTCTGCTCGCTCCACAAGCAGGAGGGTCTGTCTTAGTACAATCAGGAGACACAGCAGTATTAGTCACCGCCACAAGAGCGAAAGGAAGAGATGGAATAGATTTTTTGCCCCTTATAGTTGACTACGAAGAGAGACTATATGCAGCCGGAAAAATCCCCGGTGGTTTTTTGCGTCGGGAAGGCAAACCCCCCGAAAAGGCAATTTTAATCAGTCGTTTAATCGATCGCCCTTTACGTCCGTTATTTCCCCATTGGTTTCGAGATGAAATCCAAATCGTAGCCACCACTTTGTCCATGGATGAAGAAGTACCCCCCGACGTCTTATCGGTTACGGGAGCGTCTTTAGCGGTACTGTTAGCGCAAATTCCTTTTGCAGGTCCCATGGCCGCTGTCCGCGTTGGTCTAATCGGCGATGAATTTATCATTAATCCCACCTACAAAGAAATGAAACAGGGGGATTTAGATTTAGTCGTGGCCGGAAGTCCCGACGGTATCGTGATGGTGGAAGCTGGAGCGAACCAATTACCCGAACAGGATATTATTGAGGCGATCGATTTTGGTTACGAGGCCGTTTGTCATTTAATTGATGAGCAACGCAAAATCCTCGAAGAATTAGGCATTGAAATTGTCCCCTGTGGTTCCCAACCAACTAATGAAGAACTCGAAAACTTCTTGAAAGAGCGGGCCGAAGAAGGGATTAGAAATGTGCTGTCTCATTTTGATTTTGACAAAAAAGCCCGAGATGCGGCTTTAGACGAAATCGAAGAAACTAGCATCAAGAGTGCGATCGCCGAATTAGCCGATGATCATCCTCTCAAAAGTTTGACGAAGGAAGCGCCCAAATTAGTAGCCGGGGAATTTAAAAACCTGACGAAAAAACTCATGCGCGCCCAAATTATCAAGGATGGAGTGCGGGTGGATGGTCGCCAATTAGACCAAGTACGACCAATTTCCTGTCAAGTTGGTATCTTACCCAATCGAGTCCATGGAACCGGGTTATTTAATCGGGGTTTAACTCAAGTGCTGTCGGTGGCCACATTGGGAACTCCAGGAGATGCTCAAGATCTTGGTGATGATCTCAATCCGCAGGATGAAAAACGCTACCTCCATCATTACAACTTCCCGCCCTATTCCGTCGGTGAAACTAAACCCCTACGTCCTCCCGGTCGTAGAGAAATTGGTCATGGTGCGTTGGCCGAACGAGCCATCACTCCTGTTTTACCCCCAGAAGAAGAGTTCCCTTATGTGATTCGCGTGGTTTCGGAGGTTCTCTCCTCCAATGGTTCCACCTCCATGGGTTCGGTGTGTGGGTCAACCTTGGCCTTGATGGATGCGGGAGTCCCCATTACTAAACCTGTCAGTGGTGCCGCCATGGGTTTAATTAAAGAAGGCGACGAGGTGCGTATCCTCACAGATATCCAAGGAATTGAGGATTTCTTGGGTGATATGGACTTTAAAGTGGCGGGTACGGACACTGGTATTACTGCCCTGCAAATGGACATGAAAATTTCGGGGTTGTCCATGGATACCATTGCTAAAGCAATCCACCAAGCTAAACCCGCCCGTCTTCATATTTTGGAGAAAATGCTGGCCACCATTGATAAACCTCGGCCTAGTCTCTCTCCCTTTGCTCCTCGTCTGATTACCATCAAAATCGATCCGGAACTGATTGGCTTAGTCATCGGCCCCGGAGGTAAAACCATCAAAGGTATTACCGAGCAGAGTAGCGCTAAAATTGATATTTCTGATGATGGTACAGTCACGATTTACGCCGTGAAAGCCGAAAGTGCGGAAGTGGCTAAAACCATGATTCTTAACTTGACTCGTAAACTCAATGAAGGCGATGTTTATGTCGGCAAAATTGTTCGCATTATCCAAATTGGTGCTTTTGTGGAAATTTTCCCCGGTAAAGAGGGTATGATCCATATTTCTCAACTCGCTGAAGGTCGTGTTGGCCGTGTTGAAGATGAGGTCGCAGTTGGTGATGAAGTCGTGATAAAAATTCGCGAAATTGACCAAAAAGGCCGGATTAATCTGACCCGCTTGGGTATTCACCCTGAACAAGCCGCCGCAGCAAGAGCCGCAGCTGGAAATTTGTAATTGTCGTGAGGTTGGGTTTCTAAACCCGATCTCTTTTTTCTCACGCAAAGTCGCCAAGGCGCTAAGGGGGCTGTCTGTTGGCCTCTTAGTCTTGGATTTCTTTCTCACGCTAAGTCGCTAAGGGGACTGTCTGTTGGCCTCTTAGTCTTGGGTTTCTTTTATCGGGTTGTTTTATCAATGAATGCTGTTTCTTGTCCTGAGATATCTAAACATCTTGTTTTTCTCGGCGGTGGCCATTCTCAGGCGATCGCTCTACGACTTTTGGGTAAAAAATCTTGGCAAAATGTCCGCGTTTCCCTGATTTCTGATGTTGTTTATACGCCCTATTCTGGGATGTTGCCCGGTTATGTTGCTGGGTTTTATTCCTATCAAGAATGTCATATAAATTTGCGCAGGTTGGCTCTGTTGGCTGGTGCTGATTTTTACTTGGATAAAGCGGTTGATTTGGACTTGGTTCATAATCAGATTATTCTCGCTAATTCGCCTCCTCTTTCTTTTGATTTTCTCTCTATTAATATTGGTAGTACACCTAATGTTGACTCGGTTAATGGTGCTGCGAATTATGCAATTCCGATTAAACCTGTTCCCCAATTTTTGACGGTTTGGCAAGACATATTAAGTAAGATAAATTCCCTTTCAAATCTTACTATTACTATTGTTGGCGGCGGAGCCGGTGGTGTGGAATTGGCTCTTAATATTTATGCTCGATTATTCCCTTTAATTGGTTCTTTTACGATTAATTTAGTCCACAAAGAAGACAATATTTTACCTAATCATAATCGTTGTGTTGGTAATATTTTATATAAGTTACTGTTAGAAAAAAAGGTTAATCTTTACCTAAAGGAAAGGGTTATAGAAGTTCAAAAAAATAAAATTATCTGTGATTCTGGTTTAAATATTAATTCTGATTATATCTTCTGGGTAACTAATGCCTCTCCTCCCAATTGGATTAAAAATTGCGGTTTAACTACCGATGAAAAGGGATTTATTCTTGTTAATAATTACCTGCAATCTATCTCCCATTCTCATGTTTTTGCCACGGGAGATATCGCTACTATTCAAAATTATCCCTGTCCTAAAGCTGGTGTTTTTGCTGTACGTCAAGGTAAACCTTTATTTAATAATTTAACCCGCATTTTATCTAACCAAAATTTACTCCCCTATTACCCCCAAAAATACTATTTAAGTTTGATTGGTTCTGGCAACAAAAGGGCGATCGCCTCCTGGGGCAATTTAGCTTTTTATTCCCCTTTTTTCTGGCACATTAAAGACTATATTGACCGTAATTTTATTACTTCTTTTGATCAGGATTAACGGGATTATTTTTGGGTGGGATTGATCCGGTGAGGGAACTTTTTTGGCGATCGGCTCTACTATTCTGGTACAATTTTGTCATTCTTGACAATTTTTTTTGCTAATGGTTTTCTATTCCCTAAACTTAAGATGTTTTTATGGGCAACTTCAGTGAAAGCTTTTTTTAATTTTAATACTTGAATTAAATAGAGATGAAGCAATTTTTGAATAGCAAAACCCATTTACTATCACTTCTTCCTTTTTCAAAGGCGACACCCAGATTCGAACTGGGGGTAAAGGTTTTGCAGACCTCTGCCTTACCACTTGGCTATGTCGCCGCTTTTTTGCACCGTAAGTTAATATAACACAAAACCCCGCAAATGATCAAGCATTTTTGAAAATTATGATTACTGTCGCTCAAATTACTGATACTCATTTATTTGCCCATGATTCCACTGAATGGAAAGGTGTTAATCCCGATCGCACTTTAAATCAAGTAATCGCCAAAGTTCAGCAACTTGACCCTTTGCCCGATGTGATTTTGTTGACTGGAGATTTATCTCAAGATGAAACCCCTGAGTCTTATCAACGGTTACAGACTAAATTGCAACCTTTGAATATTCCCACCTATTGGCTACCTGGTAATCATGATCGCCCAGAGTTAATGTCGCAAATTCTGCCAAATAAGCCGTTTTTAGGCGATAAAACCTTTAAAATGGGTCACTGGCGTTTTATCCTGCTTAATTCTGCTGTTAAAGGGCAACCTGAAGGCTTTTTAACCACTGATACCATCTCTTTTTTAGCGTCGGAATTGAGCCAAGATAACTCTCCGACTTTGGTTGCAGTACATCATCATCCTTTGGCGATCAATTCATTGGTCATGGATTCAATGATGTTGGCAAATGGTGCTGAGTTGATTAATCTATTGGGCAGTTTTCCACAGGTGAAAATGGTCATTTTCGGTCATATTCACTCGGTTTTTGATACTTATCTTGAGGGAGTGCGTTATTTAGGTTGTCCTTCGACTTGTTTGCAATTAAATCACCAGAGCACGGAAATAACCCTTGACGATTTACCTCCGGGGTTTCGTTTGTTATATCTTCAAGATGATGGTACTTTTGACACTATTATTAAAAGGTTAAGTTGACAAGTTGGCAAAGTTTTTGTTAATTTAAGTTTTGCTTTTGACTTTTGACCAGAAAAACGGTGTAAGACCTCTTCTTTCAAGGGGATAAAAATAATGATGTACCCCCCTACCCCCCCCTCGCGAGGGGGGAAGTAATAAAAATATTTCTTATGTTAAGCTACCGTCTTTAGGCAATGTAGGGGTTAACGGCCGTTAACCCCCACTGACTGTATTTTAGCCGATCAAGTCGTTAAATCTCTGGTTCAATTACGTCAATTTGTTCGACAATAAATCTTAAATGAAAGGGTTTTCCCATTTGTTCAGAAACAAATTCCTGTACCAATCTTACCTGTTTTGGTGTAATTTCTTCTTGGGTTTGTACATTTAAAATTGCTAAGGGAGGTTTCATATTCCAATTCATTTTAATATTAGTTAAAGTAATTGGTCTTTGACCTAATGTAACGGTTTTGTTAACTAAAGTTTCTTTTAATGTTTTTTGTAATTGGCTTTGCATGACTAATTTTGCAAAACTAAAACCTAGGGGTAATACTAATAATCCAGTTAAGGCTAAAGTCCATCCTAAAGTATGATTTACTTGGGTATAACCTGCTAGAATAAATATTAGCATACAGGCTAAAATTATCCCTAATAAATTAGTTAAATATAGCAGAAAAGCTCCTTGACTAAATGCTAACATTCCTTGGGATAAAGAAAGGCCAACTACACATAATGGGGGCATTAAAGCAACAGCGATGGCGGTACCGGCTAAAGCGTCACTAATTCCTTTTTTAATCTTCGCAAAACCACTAATTCCTCCAGCAGTAAGAGCAATTCCCAGGTCAATTAAATTTGGCTGAGTGCGTGCTAATAATTCTGAACCATATTCGGGAATTCCAGCTATAAGTCCAGTAAAATAAGATAGAAATAAGGCTAAAATTGTCGCTCCAATTAAAGAGAAAATTGCCTTTTTAAAAAGACGAAAATCTCCTTCTAAAGCACTAAAAGCTAATGCTCTTAAAGGTAACATTAAAGGAGCAACCAACATTGCACCAATAATAACTGCGGTGGAATTACTAATTAAGCCAAAAGTAGCAATTAAACAAGCACTAATTGTACAAGCAATATAATTGCTATTCCAACTAGCATCCATTGATAATTCCTGATGTAATTCTTGAAATTCTTTCTCACCAACTCCTTTAGAATTTAAAAAAAGTAAACTTCTCTTTAATTTTAAACCCAAAAATATACTCCAAATTTTAATATTTGCCATTAAATCTGTTTTCATAATTTTTATTAATCAAGTATATAAAGATTAAATTATTACTGTTATAACAAGAATAGAAATTATTTGTTATCTTACAAAACATAAACATTAGCATTTATACTTAAATAATGGGCGTTGCACCTATGCAAGATGATTTGATATTTATTTTCAATGTAGGGGTAGGGCTTGTCCCTACCCTATCAGCGTTTCGGGGGCAACCACAAGGGATTGCCCCTACAATTTCATCTCAGAGTCATGCAACGCCAAATAATCAGGTAAATCAATTAAATTATATTCAACTATGTGGAAAAAAAAGTTATCAAATTTATTATCCTCTATTATAATTACAAACAGTTTAGTTATTCCTGTATCAGCTCAAATACCAATTATAGATCAGGGAATTAACCAATTATTAGCCCCTGATCAGGAAAAAAAGCCCGATTCTAGTTGTATTCGCCTTGATAGTCGCTGTTTATTTGAAGTTGCACCCTTAGATGGGGATTTTTCTGGACGTATTGAAGAAATTGACAGTAGATTAAAGGATATTACTAAAAGTTATTTTAGAAGTAAAACTGATAATTTAGAAATTAGGTCAGAAAACATTGGTAATTTACGCAATATTTATGTGAAAGTCGATGATAACCAAATTCGTCTCTTAACGGTGACTCAAGCTGATGCCATTTTAAACAGTGTCACGGTGGAAGTTAAAACAGAAGAAATTATCGAAAATTTAGAAAAATCCTTAAAACAAGCGAAAAAAGAGCGCCAATTTGATTCTTTGCTCGTTCAAACAGGCCTAGCAGTCGCAACGGCTGCTAGTATGCTCTTAATTAGGGCTTGCTGAATAAGTGAATGAAAAAACAAACAGTTTTGATAAATTAATAAATAAAAAATAAGTATAATTTTTATTTATTAATTTTTGTCTTTTATATAAGTATTTATAATCTAAATTGGCAAAAAATCTTTGATCTTGAACAAAACCATGAAAAAGAAGATAATAACCCCTTTTTAACAGGGTGTTAAGATTCATTACTAAAAAAGCAATAGCAATTTCAGTTTCAGCAGTTTCTGATAATTTGGACATGATTTGGTTTAAACCAAATCGACGTTTTCCTTGTCCAAATTTTCCTTCAATTTCATTTCTAATTCTTTCATCTCTTTGAGATTGTTGTTTCATTTCTTTGGTAATATTTTTAGGTGGTCTTCCTAGGGGAGGGCCACTCATTCTGATACCTTTATCTTTACAGAATTTTCGATTGTTTCTATTGCGATAAATTTTGTCCACATGGACGGATTCTGGATAGAATCCTGTTAAGTCTTTATAATTTTCTATTTGGGTTTCTAACCACAAAGCTTCATTAAAATTATCCCAACTTAAATGAGATAATAAAATATAGCCATC
>JAABRE010000114.1 GCA_011391125.1 Synechococcales cyanobacterium S06 | reverse complement strand
ATTAGTTGAATTAGGTGTTTCTCTCAACTCTTCACAATACAGACATAATTATTTTGCTCACTGTGGATACTGTGTCACATAGTTACGCAAAACGCTGTATATGTTAATTTAATTACTCGTTTTAACTGTTTTTTTGATGTAATTCACTTATTTTAATAGGAAATAAGGGCCAAAAATAAGTTTTCACTACATAAAATACACTACCATAATATGTTAATTTAATTACTCGTTTTAACTGTTTTTTTGATGTAATTCACTTATTTTAATAGGAAATAAGGGCCAAAAATAAGTTTTCACTACATAAAATACACTACCATAATATGTTAATTTAATTACTCGTTTTAACTGTTTTTTTGATGTAATTCACTTATTTTAATAGGAAATAAGGGCCAAAAATAAGTTTTCACTACATAAAATACACTACCAGTATTTGTTTTTAGAGAAAACCAGAAATTTCCACCCCATAAAGACAAAAACGTAAGCAACAGAAATAAACTACCTAAATAGATATTACGCTTCTTCGTTTTTTTTCCTAATAAATAATAGGTTGGTAATTGATATATATAGGGATTTTTCGACTCATATTTAGGATTAAGGTACAGCAATTGATTTTCAACATTTATTAATTTGAGAATTTTTAACAAAGAAATAGCTTCCAAAACTTCGTCTTTAGTCATATTTTTTGCTAAAAATTCTCCTGACCAAGCTTGAAAAGAGACTAAATCAAACGGTAATTTTTCTGTATCTTTTTTGTGTATCAAAAGCCAGTGATATAATAAATTTGCACAGGGATTTAACGTTGTATTTAACATTTTTATACCTCCTTGAAATCGCTATAAAATTAAACAGTATTCTCCATAATTAGGAACCCAAGTTAACCATTGATGACTCGAAACTTGACACAAAATTAAAGCTTGATTATGTGCGATGGGACTGGGCAAATCTTCAAGGTTGAGCCATTGTCCGGGTTGTAATATTGGCCATAAACCCAGGGGAGAAGTTTTGTCACAACTATCATCATGGGCTGATAAAGAGTAATCATTCATGTTAGTTATTTTTGTTATCTGGTATCAATATATACTGAAATTTTGCTAAAAACTATGCATCGCAAAAAAAATTAACATAAAGAAACTTGTTATCTCTCTTCATAGTCAGTATATTTAACAAATATAACCTTTATTATTTTTTAATAATGAATTTTCAGTTTAAATTTTGGCTTTCTCTCGTAACAGTTTTGTCTTTTAATCTGTTTACACGTCCTCTTTTGGCCGCAGAAAATATTATTTTTAAAGTGGGACCTTTACAACAATCATTAACTGTTAATGATCTCGAAAACTTTGCTAAAACTGGCAAAGTTCCGCCTAAATTACAGTTATTATCTCCCTTATTTACCTCAAATTTTCGCTATTTACTTAACAATAAGATGACCGTTGATAAAGATTTAGCCGAACAATTTGTTAATGAATTAATTGATTCTCCCCAAGCTAAAATTTTACTAGATCAATTAACTATTGCTATCCCCGGATCGAGTATAGATTTAATTAAAGTAGCTTTAATTTTAGGGATTCAACAAACAAATAATCTTAATTTAATTAGTTTATTAAAAGCTTATCCTCAAGATACTATTACTCTTGATTTAACTGCTGTTTTAGGGATGGTTTTACAGTTTAATGTTTCTAATATTCAAAGTCAAATTTTAGTACCAAAATTAGAGGAACAATTAAAGGTAGAAACTCCGAGTAATTATACTGTTAGTTTTGATCCGATTATAACAGGTCCTGAAACTGTTAATAAACGCACTTTAATTTTGCGAGATAATCAAAGACAAAGATTAGTTTTAACTGATATTTATTCCACTAATTCTAATAGTTTAGACAAACCTTTAATTGTTATGTCTCACGGTTTTGCAGCCGATCGCAAATTCCTGCAATATTTGGCTTCTCATTTAGCTAGTTATGGTTTTGTTGTGGCGGCGATCGAACATCCAGGAAGTAATATTTATTCCTTTATTGATGCAGGTTTGAATTTAGATAATCTTCTTCCCGAAACAGAATTTATAGAGCGACCTAAAGATGTAACTTTTGTCTTAAATGAGTTAGAAAATCTCAATAAAACTGATAATTATTTAGGCATAAAATTTAATACCAAAAAAGTAACAATTATGGGACATTCCTTTGGCGGATATACAGCTTTTGCGGTAGCTGGAGGAGAATTAAATCCTAAAGAAATGCGCAATTTTTGTCAAAAAACTTTACCTTTAGGATTATCTCCATCTGACTGGTTACAATGTTCAGCTGCGGAGTTACCAGATAGTAAAATAAGATTAAAAGATGATAGAATCAAGCAATTAATTGCCTTTAATCCTATCACTGGTAATTTATTTGGAAAATCCTTATCTAATATCAATATTCCTAGCCTAATATTTGCTTCTAGTAAAGATGCAATTACTCCTAATTTAGATAATCAATTAAAGCCATTTCAAGAATTAAAAGGAGAGAAATATTTGGCGATCGCATTTGGGGCAACTCACATGAGTATTACTGATAAAAGAAACGAAAAAAGTCCTTTGGCGCAAAGTACAATTGTCAAAGAAATTATCGGCGAAGAAGCCGAACCAGTGCGCAATTTTGCCAAAGGAATAACCCTAGCATTTGTCCAACAATTAACTCCCGAAGCTGACAAATATAAGCAGTTTTTAAACCCAAATTATGTCCAAAATTTATCGAGCAATAACATTAAATTTCGTTGGACAAATGCCCTCCCAAATACATTAGAAATGTGGTTAAATTCCTTGAGTATATTTAAACAAAAAATAGTAACAAAACCAGAGCTAAAATCAGAAAAAATTAACAATAATCAGAAATACTGCACCGCTAACTTAGAGCAAATATTTAACCCTTTAATTAATCTTAATGAGGAGAACTTAAGTTAATCTTTGTTGGACTTTAACACTTCCAAAAATCAAGTTATAATAGTAATAAAATCAGTCAGAAGGAGCAAAAATATGAGATTTATTAACCCGAAAACCGATTTTGCATTTAAGAGAATTTTTGGTGGTCCGGAAAGCAAAAATATCCTAATTAGTTTTCTTAATGCAATGATTTATAACGCTGAACCAATTATCGAAGATTTAGAAATAATTGATCCCTATCAAGCTGCTCAAATTATGGGCTTAAAAGACACTTATTTAGATGTTAAAGCTACCTTGAATGATGGTTCATTAATTATAATTGAAATGCAAGTCTTAAATGTAGAAGCATTTGGCCGACGCATTTTATATAATGCATCAAAAGCCTATTCAACACAGTTATATTCAGGGGAAAATTATGGGATTTTAAAAAAAGTAATCGCTTTAACAATCACTGATTTTATTATGTTTCCAGAAACCGAAAAAATCATTACTCATTTTGTCTTTAAAGAGTTAACAGATAACTTAATATATAAAGAAAATGACATTGATTTAATCTTTATTGAATTGCCAAAATTTCAAGGAAATATTGATAGCTTAAAAAGCTTAACTGATAAATGGATTTATTTCCTTAAAGATGCACCCAAATTAGAAACAATTCCTGAAAATATGGCAACAATTGAAGCAATAAAACAGGCTTTTCAAATTGCAAATCGAACTAATTTAACCAGAGAAGAATTAGAAGATTTACAAAAAAGGGAACTCAACTCTTTATTCATGATCAACAAGCAATGAAAATCCAAGCTGAAAAAGAAGGAATGGAAAAAGGAAGAGAAGAAACCCGAAAAGAAATCGCTTTAAACTTGTTAACAAATAACATGAACATTCAAGAAGTTGCGACAATTACGGGTTTATCTGTAGAGGAAATCCAATCATTAAATAGTTAAAATTTAAGTAAGTAGGTAAGTAGGTAGTCATAAATAAAAGCTCAATGAATAAAGGTTCGTAGTTGCGCTTTAGCGCTCCTAGACTTAATTACGAAGTCAAAAGATACTGTTACATTTTTACGTTTAATTGTAACCACCTACTTAGTGGTAATTTACAAATTACCACTACCATTTGCTATCATAAAAATAATCATTATCTTGAGATTAGGGAATTGGTAAATTATGGTACAAACAGTAACAAAATATTACTCTTTTGAAGAATATTTAACTTATCAAGATCATACCGATTTAAAATATGAGTTAGTGAATGGAGAATTAGTCATTATGCCCCCAGCCAGTGGAATTCATGCGTTGATTTTAAGGTTTTTATTCAAACTATGGGAAAGTGAAATTGATAGATTAGGCTTAAAATGGTTAGTAATGCCTGCTAATATAGGAATCAGAACTGCTAGAAATAAAGCGAGGATTCCCGACTTAGTAATTCTTACAGAAACTCAAAAAGAAGAGCTGAAAAATTTAAACTCTGCTGTCTTAGAATCTGCTCCTTTATTAGCAGTAGAAATAGTCTCCCCCGGTAATCCTGAAGATGATTATCGTTATAAAAGATCAGAATATGCAGTCAGAGAAATTCCTGAATATTGGATTATCGATCCAAGTGCAAAAAAAATATCGGTTTTAATATTAGTTAATGGTTTTTATGAAGTAACAGAATTTACCGAAAATATGAGCATTATTTCGCCTCTTTTTCCCGAATTAACTTTAACTGTCGAACAAATTTTAAATCCCTAATTAGTTAAGAAAAAATATAAGTTATAGCACTTCCCAAATTTATGAGGACTCTTTTCCCCCCTCTCCCTTTGGTTGGTGGGGGGTGAGGGGTAGCTCTCATTTAATTTGAAAATGCTATATAACAATTTGGGAAAAAATTTGGCAAAATGGGAATAGTAATCTTAATTCTGATCAATTATGAGCAGCACTAGCAATTTTAGACAAGCCTTCAAAGAAGCCCAAACCCAAGCGTTAGTAGGTCCCAACGTCATCTCCAACGCTTTACCCTTTTTAGGTGGTGGCTTGATTTTAACGGCAGTTGGCACTTACGGTGGTTTAGGAGTAATTCAAAGTCGCCCTGATTTATTCATGGGCACATTTATCGCCGCCATTATCGCCGAATTAGTGCTATTTTTCGTCGCCCAACGCATTGCAGAAAATGGAAATAACAGCACGGCTTTACCCCTGTTAGCCTTATATAGCTTGCTTTCTGGCTACACCCTCAGTGGAATCGTTTATGTGGCCTTGAGTAGCTCTGGAGTAGGTATTCAAGGGGTAGGCATCGCAGCATTGGGCTGTGGCGCAACATTTATCGTAGCGCGCAACATTGGGTCGAACTTATCAGAAACAGACGGCATGGCGTTGAGTAAAACCATCAGCTTGGGCGTAATTGCCCTGTTAGTCGTTATGGTAGGTCAATTAATTTTCGCCGTTTTTGGCGGTTACACCCCCACTTGGTTAGAAATTGGCATTTCCGGTGTCGGTGTTTTCCTCTTTGCCGGCGCAGCGGTAGTTGACTTTTATATTCTACCTCGCTCCTATCGTGATGACCAATATTTACCGGTTGCTTTGTCAATGTATTTGACTTACATTAACCTTTTTATCTTCATTTTGCGCCTTTTAATTGCCTTAAACGGTAGAGATTAATACAATTAACAATTGACAATTAATAATTAACAAATTAAAAGAAATCGGATTTCGCAAAACGAGATCCGATTTCTGAAATTAGGTAACTAAAAATGGTGGATAATTGCTGATAAAAGTTAATAATTTCTGTTAGTAATTTAGGAAAAAATTACCCACTCTAAAATCTCAGTCTAGGATATCCTTTAATATGGATGAGAGGACTTTTAACAATTTAGTCTTAATATCAATGATAACGGTAAATACCTTCTTTATGAAGATTTTTAATGATGGTGGTATAACTGGTGGAAGGGGAGGTTGTCGTGTTAGAGGTTGTCGTGTTATAGGTTGTCGTGTTATAGGTGATAGATTAGAAGGGGAAGACGATTGTATAATTAGTGCCTTTGGTGTGTGAGGAAATATATCATAATTAACTCGTTTTTTACGTTCACACCAGTAACATTTTTGGTAATGAAAACTATAAATATGATTGGTAATAGTATAGCAATTTGTTAAGGTCTTGATAGCCATATCTAAAGCTTTCATCCAGTCTTGAGGAGAAGGACGTTTAGTCGGATTAAAATGACCCTCATTAAAACATTTTAAAAAACATTTTTGTAATTCTGGGTGAACAATTGCCAATTCGACAGTATTAATACTTGGTTTAATTAAACTATTAGAATTATAAGGATAGTAACCTTTACTGACAGAGTCATCTTGTCCAGGTTGATCTCCAGATCCGGTCCATTGTCCAGCAAAGGGGTGATGGGTAAATAATAAATAATGAATAATTACAGCTAGACGAAAGCGATCATGATAGCGAGTTTGAGTCATCGTTTTAAAATCTTTACCGATTAATTCGGGGGGAGTAAAACCCTCTTTACCAACAGAACAACGATAAACGTTATTTTGAGTTTTTATTTGAAAAGAATCCACATCAATAAGAGAAACTAATCCCCAAGCATTAACCAGTATATTTTGAGTTTGCATATCGCCAACAATATAATCTTTGCTGTGTAAACTATCAATAATTAAGGTTAAATTTCTGGCGGTAATATGTAAAGAATACCAATTAAAACTAGGAAATTTTTTATTTCTAATTTTTGAACTATAAACATCCAAAAGTTGCACGGAATTTTTTATTTCTGGCATTAAAAAACCGAGATAATTACCTCTATCATCTTTAATTAAATCTATAGGCCAAGCAATAGAAACATGATTTTGGTTTTGACAGGGATCATCAGGAGGATTAGCAATCATCGCCTTTAATTTGTCAATTTTTTCTGCTGTTGGATTAAGATAAATTTTTGCTAAACATCCTGTACGATTAGTCGTCCAAACAGTTCCTTCACCACCACTGTTAATTTGCTTAGTTAAGGAAATTGATTTACCTTTCTGGTCATAGTAATTAGCCATAATTAATCCTCTTAATTTGCTCCTAAATTTTTAAAATTTTAGTTTTAACCTTACCTTGATTTTATTTAGATTGCTTTGTTTCTAGTGATTTTTCGTTATTTTTCCGATTAGATTTAAAATCGTTTTGTAAATTTTTAATTTCTTCTTTTGTTTCATTTGTTAAGTTTATTTGCACACTTATTTGCTCATTTAGTTTAGCAATTTTAAAACTTAAAAAAGATAGCCAAAAAAAAGAAATAATCCCTAAAATAAATAAAAGCAAATTAGGGTTAAGACTAGATATTGTTGTATTAATTGAATTTGGTTTTCTTGCTTTACCTGGTCGTGTTATTTTTGGAGGCTGATTGGGTGTTGAATTTACAAAATTCTCATCAAAAAGACAAATAAGAACGGTTTTATCATCATCAGTTCTCTTATTAACATCCTGTGAGTTTAAGAAAGCTAAAACAGATTCCTTTTCTTCTTCGAGCTTATTATTTTCTATATCTTCTTCAAAAGGTTGAAAGAAATCTTTATAGGGTAAATAACTGTTATTAATATATTTAATAGCAAGTTTTTCTAAGCCATCGGTGGAAGCGAAAATGAATTTTTGTGGTGCATTAATAACACAAGATTGTAATTCTGATAAAGCATTTTGAGAAGTTACAAAAACAGTTTGATTAGCATATTCTCCCTTGCTAGGTGGAAATAATAACTCATAATTTGAGTCTTCTTCCTGTGAATGTACCACAATAAAACCATCACCAATTTGCATCGCTGCAATCCAATTAGGAGTGGCAATAAAAGCTAAAAGAGTACAGGACAAATCCTTATATGAATAACCTTCTTTTGTCTTTTCTTGGAGATTCTGAATAACAATTTCCCAATTTTCTTGAAAAACCTGTTTCATATAACTTTGATCAAAAGGATTTTGTTCAATGTCAGGATATTCTTGGCTGATGTTTTTAAACCATCTAGTTAAGTTATTAATAGTTGTTTCTACAGTTAATTGAGAACCAATTTGAGAATGTTTAGCACTTCCCGCACCATCGGAAACAACCCCAATTAAAATGTTATTAATAACCTTATAACTACCATAATCTTGACAGGGAATATTTCCTTTTTCATGACTTGTTCCCATCACAGAATGGCTAATTATTTTCCAATTCATTTTTATTGATCCTTTTTTAAATTATGTTTGTTGTAAACCCATTAGGGTTTTAAAAAACTCTAATGGGTTTCTTTTGAGTCCTAAAATCTTCACCTTTATTAAGTAGAAATAGTACCCCAAGCAGGCTGTTGTATAGTTACTTGACCAGTACCTACATTACTATGAGAAACCGAAGAAAGAGAAGCACTTAACCACTTAAACATAGAGGAAAAATTTAAGCCATTTAAAGCCACAGGAGGGAAAGCAGGATCGGGAGCAATTTGTTTTAAAATATGCATATTTGCACCTTGGACTCCAACTACAAAAAAGGTCAGTTTTTTATCGTTACTTGCTTGTTTTAATCTTTGTGCAGCAGATTGCCATTGATCGGTAGGTTCGCCATCCGTAATTAAAAATATCCAAGGCCGATAATATTGAATCCCATTCTGTTTGTAGCTTTGTTTAGCATCTTCGAGAATATCTAAAGCGTAATTGATGGCTTCCCCTGTTGGGGTAACATCACCAGCGGTATATTGTTCTGGAGTCCAATAATCAACGGTGGCAAAATCTTGCCTCATTGTTACCGGTCCAAAAGTAACAATGGCGACTTCAACCCTTAAACTAGCTAAACTATCTTGTTCTAACTCTTGTTTTAAGGTCACCAACCCCTTATTTAATTCCTGAATCGGTTGGCCAGACATCGATCCAGATGTGTCGAGTAGTAAAATCACTGGACAACGAGGTTCTTTATTTTCGGCAAATTTAACTTTTTTATCTACTGCCATTTATTTCCTGACTTATTATAGAACTTAACTAGGAACAACTTAAAATCAATATTATGCTGCATCAGACAGAAAGCTTATCGCAAGTACGTTATACCTAAAATTTGACGCATACAAACAATCTTTGATTTGATTTTTGCTTAAGTTAAATTTAAGTTTACTCAACAATGCCCTAAATTATCTTAGTAATTAATCAGGAATTATGTTAGATTTTAGTAAGTAATTTTGAGGATATTTTGCTTATGCCACCAATTGATAGCTATTTTAAAGAAGCTGAGAAGAAATGGAATTTAAAAACTCTCTATACTGACTTAGCTTCTGCTAAGGGAAAACGTCTTACTCCCATGGAAAAATTACATTTGCGAGGGTTATTATGTGAACTAACACCCCCAATTACGGTATAGCAAGCATTACAGCCATTAAGTCCCCATATAAGACCAATAGCAGACTAAGATTAATCCCCAAAGCAAAGCTAGGGACCCATGAATTCCCAAACAAGCAAGGTAAGATTTTATTTAATTTGATTAAACAAGGGCAACAGATTCAGAGATTAGGCGATCAGCACTTCCCCTAAGAACAATGTTTCATTGGCCTTGATATACTCCTCAGTTTTTTGGGCGATGTTAGCTAAAATCAAGTCAATCTCATCTTGTTTCAAATATTCAAGGTAGTTTAATTTAAGATAGTTATCTTGAGTAATACGTCCGCTATTTTTCCAGATCGGGTTATCTAATTGATCAATGGATAAGGGCTTGGTAAAGGAGCGGACCACACGATAGCGGCGCTCGTCATCATTTTTGTAGCACATCTCGAATTTATAACCAACTTTCTTGAGAAGTTTACCAATACAGCTTAGGGGATCAGATTCCCAACCTTTATTTAGGATTAAGCCTGTGGCACGGTGAATTTCAGTTTCATATTTGGCCCAAAAATTAATCACTTCTCTAATTAGGGCTTGCTGAATAAGTGAATGAAAAAACAAACAGTTTTGATAAATTAATAAATAAAAAATAAGTATAATTTTTATTTATTAATTTTTATCTTTTATATAAGTATTGATAATCTAAATTGGCAAAAAATCTTTGATCTTGAACAAAACCATGAAAAAGAAGATAATAACCCCTTTTTAACAGGGTGTTAAGATTCATTACTAAAAAAGCAATAGCAATTTCAGTTTCAGCAGTTTCTGATAATTTGGACATGATTTGGTTTAAACCAAATCTACGTTTTCCTTGTCCAAATTTTCCTTCAATTTCATTTCTAATTCTTTCATCTCTTTGAGATTGTTGTTTCATTTCTTTGGTAATATTTTTAGGTGGTCTTCCTAGG
>JAABRE010000113.1 GCA_011391125.1 Synechococcales cyanobacterium S06 | reverse complement strand
ATTTTTGCCTGAATATAGCCCTGACTATAACTTAATTGAATTGGTATGGCATTCAGCGAAAGAGCATATTGCTAATCGTCTTTTTACATCTATTGAAGACTTAGAATTTTTGTTACATAGACTTTTAAATGAAGGGGAACTAATTATTAAGTGGGAGCGTAAACTTAAAAACAAAGGCAATTCTATTAATGTCGTTTAAATGCGTAACAGCTTATTCACAGTTGACCATTTTAGGTTTTTAGTCCCCATGTGTTCGGGTTTTGTCTGATTTGTGAACCGAATAATTCTGATATTTTGTTTCAATTTCGTGTCATAATCTTAGCAAAGATTATTTATTTAAAATCATTTTTACACTCAAAATATGAATTATTTAATTGCCGTATTACCAGACCGAATCAAAGCTGAAGAAGCCTACACCGCTTTGGAAAAAGCAGGTATTGGTCAAGATCGCATGGGAATTTTAGGCAAGGGCTACAAAACCGCCGATGAATTTGGTTTAATTGACCCCAACGAACAAGCGAAAAAACGCGCCATTGCCATGGCTTTTTGGTTAGTACCCTTTGGTTTTGTAGCTGGATATGGTTTTGACCTAATCACCGGTTTAGATACCTTTAGTTGGGCTGGTGAACCTTTCAATCATATTATTGGTGGTTTTTTAGGCGCAATTGGTGGCGGTATGGGCAGTTTTTTTGTTGGTGGTGGTATCGTTTTATCTATTGGTAATAAGAATGAAGTTTTACCCTATCGTAACTATTTAACTGCTGGTAAATATTTAGTCGTAGTTAAGGGTTCAGAAATTTTAAAAATTCAAGCTACGAATATTTTGCGTCAATTTAACCCCGAAACTCTCGATGGTTATGTTACTTCTGAATATTAATTAACTATCAACTATCAACTATAGTACTTTCCAAATTTATGAGGACTCTTTTCCCCCCTCTCCCTTTGGGATGAGGGGGGGTAGGGGGGTGAGGGGTAGCTCTCATTTAATCTGAAAATGCTATATCAACTATCAACTATCAACTATTAACTATCAACTATTAACTATCAACTATCATGTATGTTACCAAGAGAAGACTTATTAAAAAGTGCCGAAAATCGAGAGGAAATCGCCAGAATTATTGACTTGGCGGAACAGGCGATTAAAAATTGGGATGTTATTTTAACGGATTTTCTCTCTCCCCCAGTGTTAATTGAAGTACAACAAATTTTTGGCCGTTTAACGGAAATTCAGTTATTATCTTTCGGTGGTTATCCCCAAGCTGAAAGACAAAGATTAGCTATTTCTCGTTCAGAAATTCCCTTAGATTTGTCACAAATTCAGTTAACTTTATTCGATATTGCGGGTAATTTTCTCTTTGATCCAGCAAATCATCGCGATTTTTTGGGCGCAATTTTAGCCACAGGAATTGTTAGGGAAAAAGTCGGCGATATTCTCGTTTTAGGAGAGAGGGGAGCGCAGGTTTTCGTAGTTCCAGAAATCGCTGATTTTTTGCAGTCAAATTTAACTCAAGTTCGATCTGTTCCTGTTAAAATCAATCCCCTTGATTTAACCGACTTAAAAGTTAATCCCCCCCAAAAAAAGGAACTTACTACTGTTGAAGCTTCCATGCGGCTAGATGCGATCGCCTCTGCTGGTTTCGGAATGTCTCGCAGCAAAATGGCCGACCTAATTTCCTCAGCAGATGTGCGAGTAAATTGGAAAGACATCACCCAACCTAGTTATAACGTGAAATCCGGCGATTTAATTTCAGTCCGCGGAAAAGGACGTTTACAAATTGGTGAAGTTGCCATTACCAAAAAGGAGCGTTATCGCATTCAGTTAACTCGTTTTAAGTAGCACTAAAGACCAAGATTATTTTTCAAATAGGGCTTGACAATCTTTAGGATTACTGCTATATTTCTTAATCGTGGACAAAAGTTCCGCATCACTAGCCCCCATCGTCTAGTGGCCTAGGACACCTCCCTTTCACGGAGGCGACAGGGATTCGAATTCCCTTGGGGGTATTGAGAGAATTAATAAGTAATAAGTAATAAGTAATAAGTAGGAATTAAGGAGTTTTTTGTAGGAATTAAGAAGTAGAAATTAAGAAGTAAGAAGTAAGAAGTTTTTTGTAGGGTGAGCAAGTAAGGAAAATAAACACTATTACTTGCTCAATCTAGTTAAACCACTGTGACGGAAGCTGGTGGTAAGGCTTTGATTTCGGGGGGTTTTTTGCTGAATAAAAGGCTGTTTTCCACACAATCCACCAAAATGGTGTCCCCTTCGCTAAAAGTTGTCTCTAAAATCTTTGTGGCGATCGGGTTTTCTAATTCCTTTTGAATCGCTCTTTTTAAAGGTCTAGCACCATAAATCGGATCATACCCAGCTTCTACTATATAATCATTCGCTGCCTTTGTTAACCTGATCTTAATTTTTTGGTCTGCGAGCAATTTTTCGAGCCGTTTTAATTGAATATTCACAATAAAACGCATCTCTTCTCGTTTTAAACTATGGAAAATAATCAGGTCATCAATTCTGTTTAAAAATTCTGGTCTAAAATGTTTTCTTAATGCGTTCATTACCTGTTTTCTCATTTTCTCATAGTCTTTATCCTCGCCAGCTAAATTCAAAATGTGTTCGCTTCCTATGTTGCTGGTCATCACAATTATAGTATTTCTGAAATCTACTACTCTACCTTGGGAATCAGTGATTCTACCATCATCTAATACTTGTAATAAAATATTGAACACATCTAAATGGGCCTTTTCTACTTCGTCTAATAAAACAACGGAATAGGGACGACGACGCACTGCCTCGGAAAGTTGTCCGCCTTCTTCATAGCCCACATAGCCAGGAGGTGCGCCAATTAAGCGTGAGACTGCGTGTTTTTCCATGTATTCTGACATATCAATGCGAATCATGGCATCCTTCCCGTCAAAGAGGAATTGTGCCAATGCTTGCGCTAATTCGGTTTTTCCTACCCCCGTTGGCCCCATGAACAAAAATGAACCAATGGGCCTTGACGGGTCTTTCATCCCTGCCCGAGCGCGACGAATGGCTGCTGAAACTGCAGCCACTGCTTCTTGTTGACCGATTACTCTTTGATGGAGCTGGCCTTCCAGTTGTAATAATTTTTGACGTTCTGATTCAAGTAAGGAGTTAACTGGTATTCCTGACCAACTAGCGACGATTTCAGCAATGTCGGATTCGCTAACTTGTTCTCGCAAAAGTGCGCCTTCTTGAGCTTGTATTTCAATTAATTTAGTTTCTTTGGCTTCTAAATCCCGTTGCAAAACTTCCAATTTGCCATATTTTAATTGGGCTGCTTTGTTTAAATCATAGGCTCTTTCAGCTTGATCGACTTGTAATCTTAATTTTTCTTCGTCTTCTTTCAGGGCTTTTATTTCTTCTAATAAGTGTTTTTCTAATTGCCATTGACTCGACAATCCTTGCTGCTTGCTTTCGAGTTCGTTAATTTCCTGTTCAATTTTTTCTAATCTTTCTTTGGAAGCTTTATAGGCTGCTGAAACTGGACCTAATTGTTCTTCTCCCTGTAAGGAAAGTTTCTCCATTTGTAATTGCATTAAACGGCGATCGATGGTTTCTAGTTCAGCAGGCTTGGAGGTGATTTCCATTTTCAATTTGGCGGCTGCTTCATCGACGAGATCGATTGCTTTATCTGGCAAAAAGCGATCGCTGATGTAACGATCAGACAAAGTTGCGGCAGCGACCAATGCCGAATCCGTAATTTTCACCCCGTGATGGACTTCGTAACGCTCTTTTAAACCCCGTAAAATGGAAATTGTATCTTCGACGGTGGGTTGTTTGACATAAACTTGTTGAAAACGTCTTTCTAAAGCAGGGTCTTTTTCAATATGTTTTCTAAATTCATCTAGCGTTGTAGCACCAATGCAACGTAATTCCCCCCGTGCCAACATGGGTTTGAGTAAATTGCCAGCATCCATCGCTCCTTCGCGAGCTCCGGCTCCGACGACGGTGTGAAGTTCGTCGATAAAAAGCACTATTTGCCCGTCGGAGTTAATTACTTCTTTTAAAACTGACCTTAATCTAGCTTCAAAATCTCCGCGATATTTAGCTCCAGCAATTAAACTTCCCATGTCGAGGGAAATTAGTTGGCGATTTTTCAGGGATTCGGGTACATCTCCATTGACGATACGTTGGGCGAGGCCTTCTGCGATCGCCGTTTTGCCCACACCTGGTTCACCAATTAAAACAGGATTATTTTTTGACCTTCGAGATAAAACCTGAATAACCCGCCTGATTTCATCATCTCGACCAATAACTGGATCTAATTTGCCAGCTTTGGCGGCAGCGGTCAAGTCTCGGCCGAATTTTTCCAGAGCTGCGGAATTTTCATTTTCTTCTTGGGCTGGTTCAGTGGATTTTTGGGGAACGCGAACTTCTTTAATTATTTTTTCGAGGTCTTGGGGGTCTAAATTGAAAGTACGCAGAGTACGACGACCAATGCGTTCATCATCGGCGAAGGCCGTTAAAATATGCTCCACGGAAATTAATTTATCTTGCCAACTTTCCCGACAAATTTCCGCCTTATCTAAAAGGACATCTAATCCTTTGCCTAAATAAAGTTGGGTGACCATCGGCAGTTTTGGTTGTTTATGACTAAAACTTTCTAGCAAGGGTTTCAAACGAGCTAAATCAATATTCGCCTTCGTCAAAATTGTGACAACTAAGCCCTCTTGTTCGAGTAAAGAGAGAATTAAGTGTTCCACTTCCAAGTATTGATTTTTGAAACGGCGAGCGATTTCTTGGGATTTGACGATCGCATCCCAAGTTAGTTCGGTGAATTTGCTAGTATCGGTTGGCTGCATTTGTCAGAGTTAATAAATAATCCCAAGTTAATGTTATATCACAAAAGTAGTCACTTTTTACTTCGAACTTTTTTACTTTATTTCTTTTAAATTGGTAAACGGTCAATATCTTTATTTGAACCGATTACCACCATAAGAGAATCTTTGTCTAAAACTGATTGGGGAGTCGGATTAATTTCAAATTTTTCACCCTTACCAATAGCTAAAACACTTAAACCATAACGATTACGTAATTGTAAATCTAATAATGTTTTACCGTGGAATTCTTCGGGTATTTTTATTTCGACAATGCTACTATTTGGGTCTAAATCAAAGCGATCTAAAATAGCCGGTTTAGTAATATTATATGCTAAAGCGCAACCAGCATCATATTCAGGAAAAACTACTAAATCAGCACCAACTCTTTTTAATAATTTACCATGGACTTCCGAAGAAGCTTTGGCAATGACATGATTTACACCAGCTTCTTTAAGATTTAAAGTAGTAACAATACTTTCTTCAAGATAATTACCAATAGCAACGATGACGGTATCGAATTCAAAAATGCCAGCTTCTTTTAAGGCCGTTGGATCTGTAGAATCTAATTGAAGGGCATGGGAAGTATTTTTTTCTAATAATACTTGAGCAATCAATTTTTCACTAATATCTGTTCCCAAAACTTCACAACCTGATTTATGTAAGGTACGACAAACAGCACGACCAAAACGTCCTAAACCAATTACGGCAAATTGACGTTTATCTTGACGTAAAACATTTCTAAAATTAAACTGTTTAAAATTCATAAAATAAGTTCCTTTTTATTATTTAATAATTATCAACTCTCAACTCTCAACTCTCAACTCTCAACTGTTAACTATCAACTCTCAACTATCAACTCTCAACTATCAACTCTCAACTCTCAACTATCAACTCTCAACTATCCTACTAATAGATTTTCTTCAGGATATTTTATTACACTAGGTTTAGAGTCTCCCAAAATCCCAGCCATTAATAATAAGACACCTACCCTACCTGTAAACATAATTAGGATTAAAATTACTTGTCCAAAAGGGACAATTTTAGCCGTTATTCCGGTGGATAAACCGACAGTAGCAAAAGCAGAAACCACTTCAAAAAGTATGGCAATTAAGTCCAATTCTGGATCAGTAAACGAGATTAAAATTGTCCCCAAAATGACTACAACCATCGAACCGAACATCACAGCAATTGCTTTTAAAATTAAGGGTGTGGGAATATCTCTTTTATATAAGACTACCTGTTCTTTTCCCCTTAAAACTGCTTTCGTTGTCTGACTGATAATGCGAAAAGTCGTTGTTTTGATACCTCCACCTGTACCACTGGGACTTGCGCCAACAAACATCAATCCAATGGTAACAAATAATCCAGCAGTTGTCATTTTTCCTAAATCAATGGTATTAAAACCTGCTGTTCTAGTGGTAACAGATTGAAACCAAGATGTTATTAATTTATCAGTAAAACTAAGGTTTTTTAAAGTATCAGGATTAACAGATTCCGTAATAAAAAATGCTAACCAACCCAAGATTAATAGAAACAAAGTAGTGCTTAAAACTACTTGTAAATTTAAGGATAACATTTGCTTTTGTTGCGGATATTTTATCTTATTTATTAGCCAAAAATATAACTCAATAATAACTTGATAACCGATACCTCCAAAAATAATTAATCCCGTAATGGCAAAATTAAGCCAAAATGAACCTTGATAACTCATTAAATTGTCTACCAAAAGACCAAAACCCGCATTATTCCAAGCACTTACACTATGAAAAATAGCAAACCATAAGGCTTTTATTGGTTCATAATCAGCAGAAAATACGATAAATAAAATGATTATTCCTGTTAGTTCAAATAGAAAACTTGTTGCTAAAATTGAACGGACTAACGTATTACTTCCTAATAGAAAAGGACGATCAAATGACTCTTGAATTGCCATTTTTTGGCTTAGATCAAATTTTCTTCCTACTAAAATCATTAAAAAAGTAGTCATCATCATATAACCAAAACCACCTACTTGAATTAAACAAGCAATGATTAATTGTCCCCAAAAAGAAAAATAAGTCCCCGTATCTACTACTACTAAACCAGTTACACAAACAGCAGATGTCGAAGTAAATAAAGCCACTAAAGGATTATTCCAATTATTTATAGAACTGGAAAATGGCATAATTAATAATATAGCTCCGACAGTAATCACCATCAGAAAACCTAAACAAATACTGCGAGAAATACTCATTTTAGTGATTTTTTAAAGACAATTTAAACATTTTAGATTATGGAAATTACTTTATTTAAGCATAAAGCGCTACAATTCTTAAATCATAAACCTTTGTTAAGCTGAAAATTTTATCTATGTCTTTCGATTTAAAAATCGCTTCGGTATTAGGATTACCTATTCATCTTGCTGAGGATTATCGGGGTTGGCTTCGACAACGTTTCCAAAATAAACAAGGTACGCACATTGTCACTCTCAATGCCGAAATGGCAATGTTAGGAGAAGAAAATTCGGATTTTGCTCATCTGATTAAGCAAGCTGATTTAGTCATTCCCGATGGTTCGGGAGTGGTTTTCTACTTATTTTTGCGCGGAAAACGACAAAAACGCACTCCTGGAATTGAATTAGCTCAATCTCTCCTTCAAGACTTGGCTAAACTCGATCTACCTCCTATTATCTGCTTTTATGGAGGTAAACCAGGAATTGCTGAAGCAGCTGCACAATATTGGCGATCGCAACTACCTCAGTTAAAAATTATTGCTAATCACGGTTTTCTCTCCCCTGATGATGAACAAAATTGGCATAATTTAATTAAGGAAAAACAACCCCAAGTGATTTTTGTCGCCTTGGGTGTACCCCGTCAAGAATTTTGGATTATCGAACACCGAAACCTAGCTCCAGAAGCGATTTTCATGGGAGTCGGCGGAAGTTTTGATATTTGGTCGGGAATTAAAACCAGAGCTCCAGTTTTCTGGCAAAAACTTCATTTAGAATGGCTCTATCGCTTATATCAAGAACCTTGGCGTTGGCGACGAATGTTGGCTTTACCTCGGTTTTTCTTAAAATCTTTTAAGTTTTAGAGGTTGTCTGTTGGCGGCAAAGGTTATCGTTTTTGTCTCACGCAAAGGCGCAAAGGCGCAAAGGGGGATTATCTGTTTCTAGCAAGGGTTATCGTTTTTGTCCGCTAAGTAAAAAATATAAAGGGAAATTTTAACTGTTGTAAGTTATGGAAAATATGCCTATTAATACGGAAGTTATCGATAGTAAATCCTTAATTATTTGCCTAGAAAATATTACTAAGGTCTATGGAAAGGGGGAAACTGAGGTGAATGCTTTGGTGGATATAAACTTAGGAATTGAACAAGGTGAATATTGTTCTATTATGGGAGCTTCTGGTTCAGGAAAGTCTACTTTGATGAATATTCTTGGCTGTTTAGATCGTCCTTCTTCTGGTCAATATTATCTCGATGGTCTTGATGTTTCCTCTTTAAATGATGCTCAATTGGCAGAAATTAGAAATTTGAAAATCGGTTTTGTGTTCCAACAATTTCACCTTTTGCCACAAATGACCGCTTTGGAAAATGTTATGTTACCTATGGTTTATGCTGGAGTAAATGCTTCAGATAGAAAAGACCGTGCTCAAGAAACTTTGGCAAAAGTCGGTTTGAGTAATCGTCTTTTTAATAGGCCGAATCAACTCTCTGGTGGTCAACAACAACGAGTGGCAATCGCCCGTTCAATTGTTAATAATCCCGTGCTTTTATTAGCTGATGAACCCACCGGTGCTTTGGATTCTCATACTACCCAAGAAGTCTTAGAAATTTTCACCGATTTAAACACCAGTGGTATTACTGTGGTTATGGTGACTCATGAATCGGAAGTTGCCAAAGTGAGCAAACGCATCATCTGGTTTAAAGACGGCGAAATCTTGCATTCTGATTTGTCTCCAAATGAGTTAGCCCTGAAGCTTCAATGAAGCAATGATCAGTTAAATTCGCAAAGTTTATTACTTAATTGACCATTTTTTTGGCGAATTCTTAACAGAAACCCCAATTTGTCGAGGTGGAAAATGACAAAATCTATGTCTGAAATGAATGTTTTTAAAAATTTCTACAATTTGGAATGTCTATCCTGTAAGGGTTTAGAGATTTTAAAAAAGAAGTTACAATCTTTTTTTCTTACTTTTTGAAAAAGTCCTGACTTTGAACGAGAGAATGCGGGTTTGAAGGGTGTAAAATTGAGTAGGGACGTAGGATTCCCTCACCTTACTATTTTTGATGATACAAATGAAGGTAGCACTTAAAAAAATATTTGTCAAGGATGATATTTTGCTTGATTCACCAAACTGTGTATGACTAAGACAGCAGTGGTTGATCAGAAATTAGGATTCCTCTGAATAAGCTGTGAAATTCGCAAAGTTTATTACTTAATTGACCATTTTTTTGGCGAATTCTTAACAGAAACCCCAATTTGTCGAGGTGGAAAATGACAAAATCTATGTCTGAAATGAATGTTTTTAAAAATTTCTACAATTTGGAATGTCTATCCTGTAAGGGTTTAGAGATTTTAAAAAAGAAGTTACAATCTTTTTTTCTTACTTTTTGAAAAAGTCCTGACTTTGAACGAGAGAATGCGGGTTTGAAGGGTGTAAAATTGAGTAGGGACATAGGATTCCCTCACCTTACTATTTTTGATGATACAAATGAAGGTAGCACTTAAAAAAATATTTGTCAAGGGTTAAGTGTTGCTTGACTTAACTATGTAAAAAGAAATTAAGTCAGGATCAGGATTATCAAGGTTTATAATAAATTATGATTTCTATTGGGGAGCTTTTTTGATGACAAATTCTCAAAGTTCGATGTGGGTGGAAGAAGTACGGACTTTGCCTCCTTGGTTGAAACGCCCTCTTGGTAAGGCTAGTGAGCTTTCTACGGTACAGAAAATTATTAAAAATCGCCAAATTCATACGATTTGTGAAGAGGGACGTTGTCCAAATCGGGGGGAATGTTACGCTCAAAAGGTGGCAACTTTTTTGTTAATGGGACCGACTTGTACTCGTTCCTGTGGTTTTTGTCAGGTTGATAAGGGTCATAGTCCCATGGCTTTAGACCCTGATGAACCCCGAAAAGTCGCCGAAGCTGTCGCTTTGTTAGGGCTACGTTATGTGGTTTTAACTTCAGTAACTAGGGATGATTTAGCTGATGCTGGCTCGGGATGGTTTGTTCGAGTCATAAATGCAGTTAGGGAAGCTAATCCTGAAACTCAAATTGAGGTTTTGACTCCTGATTTTTGGGGAGGAAAAGAAGCAGAATTAAACCAGAAAATACGAGTCGAAACTGTGGT
>JAABRE010000112.1 GCA_011391125.1 Synechococcales cyanobacterium S06 | reverse complement strand
AGCTTCAAATTCTGACCAAGGTACTAATTTGGCCATTTTTACCCAATCATTGTCAGCTGAAAGGTTGGCTTCAATTTTGAAACCTAATTCCTCTC
Source organism: Synechococcales cyanobacterium S06 (assembly GCA_011391125.1). Classification (GTDB taxonomy): domain Bacteria; phylum Cyanobacteriota; class Cyanobacteriia; order Cyanobacteriales; family JAABRE01; genus JAABRE01. The sequence goes on along the minus strand of JAABRE010000112.1, from coordinate 10,309 downwards.
CTTCCACTACACATTGTTTATTTTTTTTATAAACCATTTTGATTTGAATGTAAGGTTTTTTTCTATTTTAAGGGCCAATCCTAGCATTTTTTGAAAAATTTTTGAACCGTAACTCTTTGATTAGTAAGGCTTTTGACTATCTTTCAGCAAGCCCTAGTTAGAGTCATTTTCATAATCGTTAGAATCACTGTTATTATAGTTAGAACTAGACAAATTATTTCTAATATTAGAATTAAGCACAAGAGGAATTAATAAAGTAATAATTATTCCCACAATAATAATAATTATACTCGCTTTATCTTGCCAATATTCTCGTTTTGGTTCTTTCATTTTTTCTATTCCTAAATATTACAAAAAATGTTATTTATAAGGTTTTACAATATTCTATTTTCTCGTCTTTATTAACTGGTTTAAAGCCCATTTGTTGCCAAAATTGGGGTGCATCATTGGTTACAAAATAGAGTTGTGTTCCTTGTGTGAATTTCTCTTCGAGATGATACACTAACATAGTGGCAATTCCTTTTCTTCGATATTCATTGGGGACAATAATATCTTGAATCAAAATTCGTCTAGTGTCTTTTTTTCTAACATTAATATGAGCAATTCCAGTACCATCAGCTAAAAGAGCTTGAATTTGAGCTTGAGATTTGACTTCAAAAGAGGCAAAAGAACCATACCCCGTTTTATAGGTCAAATTTTTGGCAAAGTCGCTGACAGAAGATAAATTCAGTAGTGTTTTTTGAGGTGTAGAAACAGATTGTAAATTATTAATATCAACTTGACCTCCTCCTGTAAATTTATCGACAAAATTACCTATATTTAGCTGTTTTGTGTCGTCTATTTTAATTATTTGACTTAAAAAGGTTATATATTTTTCACATTGTTCTATTTCATGGTAATAGTTAGCAGCAAGTTGCTCAAATTTAGGCTCAAATTTATCAAATTGTTGATCATGCCAATGGGATTTTAGGTTATTCCATTGATTAGTAACATGACTCCATTCTTGACATAAATTTTGGTGAAAATCATGTAATTGATGGAGCAAAATATTAATATTTTCTATGTCCAAACTTAAATTTTTTCTCATAATACCTAGTGTTTTAATCAATATATATGGTGGTTATGATTTAACAATTCATTGTGATGGGTTACGGCTGTTTTGATGTTAAAAAATTGATAAATTAATCGCAGCCTAACCCACCCTACTAGAAATTCCTTAATCGTTCTTCACTAATCTTGATTTCTTCTTGAATCAAACGAATATATTTTTCGTTTTCCTCTTCCGTTTCTCGATAATTAGAAATAAATTCCTCAAATATGGGCTCAAAACGATCAAATTGTCGATCGTGCCAAACGGATTTAAGGTTACTCCATTGGTTTAAAACCCTTGACCATTCATCATTTAAAACATCCTTAAATTGTTGCAATTGTTGTAACAAATCTTCTGCATCTTCGGTACTAAATTTTGTTGATCCTGCCATTTTTTTACTCCTTTTTTTATTAATAATTGAGAAAATAACTTGGTTTTTTCTTCTTAATAAGCTGAAAACCAGAAAAATAAGTCTAAAAACCAGGTTTATTAAAAAGAATTTAATAACTACTTTCAAAATCCTTTAAAATTGCCCGATATTTTCTCAACCATTCTAAAGCATCTTCTCCCGATTCTAAGGTTCTTTGAACTCGATCGCACGTCTCCTCAAAATCCTTAGTAAAGCGTTTTTTCGAGTCACCTTCCCAAGATTCATCACAACGATTCCAGTCATTTTGTACCGCTTTAAATTTATCGCTGGTGACATCTTGAAACTCCTGTAAAACATAAATAAATCTCTCTAATTCATCGATGTCAATATCAATATCTCGTGCCATGATTTTCCCTCCTATTGTTTAAGAACGTTTATTAAAATTAGTTGCATATTCTCGCATTTCTGTTTTAGTTGGTACAGCATAAGGTTTAAATTTATCTAAAATTATTCAGTGTTAGTTAAACCATTTTGAATCTGCAATAAAGAGCTTTTCAAAATAGGTAAATCAACTTGTACTGTTTCCCAAATTAGGACGAAATCCACACGAAAATACTCATGAATCACCATATTTCGCATTCCTCTAATCTCCCTCCAAGGTATGTTTGAATCAGCTTTCTCCAAGTCATCAATTGTCCTGGCCACTGCTTCACCAATAACCGCTAACCCGTATAAAATTACCCGTAAAGCCTGTTGATTTTGAGAAAAGGTATCAAAATTTAAGTCTTTTACCGTATCCTCAATAACGGCAATCTCAGTCAATATATCCTGAATTCGTAACTCAAACTCCCTAGATGGCACGAATCACCTCCTTTAACACCGTTTCTTTAAGATGAGGACGCAGAGAATCAGGTGTACCAATATCAACGGAACAGCCCAATAAATCCTCTAAATAAGTCTTTAACCTCAACAAAGTAAACAATCCCACTGGACGACTAAAATCAACTAAAAAATCTATATCACTATTTTCTGTCTCTTCTCCCCTTGCCACCGAACCAAATAAAAATAATTCTTTAACGGCAAAATCACGGAGTTGATCTTGATGAGCTTTGACAATATCTAGAACTTGCTGCTTATTCATAAGAATAGATATCCAAAAAAACTGATTTTCTCTCAATTATGACTAAATATTTTTTGATTCCCCCTCTATTAAGAACGTTTATTAAAATTACTAGCATATTCTCGCATTTCTGTTTTAGTTGGTACAGCATAAGGTTTAAATTTATCTAAACCAACGGTAACAGAATCATCCTTAAAATATGCTCTCAATCGTGGTAATTTAGCAGCGAAAGTTTCGCCTAATAAAGACCGAGAATCATCTTCAGAAATATTTAAAGAAACTCGTAAATCAAAATTACCTAACCATTGTTTATTATTAGCAGTAAGTTTATTAAAGGCCTTCATATCTTCTAACCATAAAATGGTATGAATTCCTAATTCTGAACCCTGAGAAATAATCTTGAGAATTTTTTGCGCATCTTCGGAAGGTTCTTCATCCCTTCTTCCCATGACTGGTCGTAAATTTTGCGCTCTACTTATCCCTCCGATTGCATAGATAAAAAATAAAGATTCCCCTAATTCATTGGGGTTAAGTTCGGGATTTTCATCCCTTAGTTTTAACCTTTTTTCAAACTCCTCAAATGTCTCTTTTAATAAAGTTTCTGCTTTCATTATTTCTTGTTCACTATCGCCATATTTTTTAGCAATTTTAATGGGGAAAAAACTATCAAAAATATTTCTCAAATTAAGGGTCATTTCGGTCCACAAATTATCCTCATCTTCCATGGATAAATCAATAATATTAAACCGTGCTTTTTGTGGTTGATAACAGTGCATTAAACTAATGAGAATACCACCAATAATACCGAAAATAGTCTCCTCTGAAGAACCCACCAATAACATATTACTACGAGGACGACGGCGAAATATTCCCTTGGTGTGATTACCAATGCGCATGGGTTCACCTAACCAAAATACGCTGGGACTTTCCTGTACAATCCAATCGGGTTCTTTAATGACCTGTTTATTCAATTCCCTTAAGGATAACCATTGATCCATTTTCCTTAATTGCAGTAATTGCCGATTATCCTGTAATTTAGTGGGTTTTGAACCATAAAACAAAACTAAAGGTTCAGAACGCTGATAATTTACTTTTTTGGCGACATCCTGAATATGAATCAAAGCGTTATATCTTTCCTGTGCAGATATATCAGCAACTTGACCAATTTCGTTATAATTTTTCTGACCGAAATTTTTGTTATAAATCAGTTTACCCTGTTTATCCAATAAATCAATGGCATCCGTATTCCCCTCCGCTAATACAGAAGATGCCGTATTTTGATCCATTTGTAGCACCATGCGTAAATTAATCTGTGTATAAATAGCTCCTCTCATATTAGAAGCTCTCGGATTTTGAGAAGCTAGTAAGAGATGAATACCAAATGCACGTCCTTGTCGAGTAATATTGTCGATGACTAAATTGAGACGACTGGTAATATTATCATTTTCCTCAAACATACATTGAAATTCATCAATTACCACCAAAATACGAGGCAATTTTTCCCCCGTTGCATCTCGATAATCTTGTAATTTACTGATATTACCTTTTGTTCTAAAGAGATTACCCCGTTCTTCAATCTGTTGATTGATATATTCTAAGACGCTCAAGCCAAATTCTCGATCGCTCTCAATGGAAATAACTTTAGCATGGGGTAAAGCATTGCTTTCGTTTAATTCGTCACTGTCGTTTAAGCTCTCAATACCATTGTCTTTTTTGCCTTTTTCATGATCCACATAAATCTGAAACTCCACCCCTTCTTTAAAATCTAATAGGTATAGTTCTAATTCATCGGGAGAATACTGCATAGCCAGACTAATGATACTAGCATGAAGGGTAAAACTTTTACCAGAGCCAGTCGCACCTGCCAATAAACCATGACTAACTATTTGACCGTCTTGATTTTCCCCTAACCAAAATTCTAGTTTATCCTTTGCACCTATTAAACCAATGGGACCTCTAATTTCCTGACGACTGTCACCAGACCAATCTATTTGTGGATAGAGTTTAGAAAAGGCCACGGTATCCACTTTAACGTTTCTCATAGCCTCATTAATGGCTGTGGCCATTTGGTTAAACAGTTCATTGCTGGGAGGTTGGTCTAAAGTAGTGTTTAACCAAAGATAGGGTATCCTTACCTTATAATAGTGTTGGTTAATTATTGAAATTGAACAAAAATTGTTAAAAGTTTGATAATCAAAATTTCTTGGTTTTTCTAAGTTATTATCAATGTGCAAAATTATATATACTCCAGCTTTCGGACCATTAAGAAGAATACTTTTTAAATCTTCTAAGGAGCGTTGATCGAAACCTGTTGGAAAGTCAGCAATAAAAAGATAACGATAGGGTTCGGCGATCGCCCCGGCATCGAAGTTATAATCTTCTATGGTGGAATAATTGCTGCTTAAATAATTTTGAATGACTTGTTCAATGTGTTCCGTTAAACCCCGTAATTGTTCCCGAATATCATCAGTACGAGTATAGGTTTTTTGATCGGTAATAAAATTATGTAAATTTTTAAAAGGGAAAGTATCCCCCATACCCACAGGATCAATAAATATTCCCTTTAATTTTCTCACAGGGAAACTACTAATTATTCTCACAGCAATGGATTGTAAAGCTAAAAGAGTAGTTTGACGGGAGTCGGTATCTTCAGAATAAAAAGCAATATGTCCTGATGTATAATTAGTTAATTCCTTAGAAAAATCTCGAATGGGAAGAAGAGCAGGAAATTTAGCAAATTTATTATCATAGTTTAGCTCAAACTCCCCAATACGAACAATATCAGGAGCTAAACCACTAATTTGAGGTTGCCAATGGGTGGGATCATTTTCTGAGGGAATCCATAAAGAATCATCCCAATTAAGGGTTAATAAACGAGGAGGAATATCGGGTGACTCTGAAGTTTCAATTTTCACCATGATTTCCATAATTTTGTCTATCTGCTCATTCTGCATTCTCTTGAACTCTTTTTCTTGCTCATTTTTGCACATACTGGCTAATTTAGTATTTTCATTAAGCTCAGAAAGCAATGCTAAGATTCTATTTCTACAGTTTTGATAATTCCTTTTTGTCTGATCTATTTGGTTTTCTAACTCTTCTAATTTTTCTCTTTCTTTTGCTATTTCTCCTAATCTATTTATGTTTTGAAAAAAAGGAATAGCGCTGAAACCTAATACTATACGAAGAAAAATAATCCGCCCATTAGTGTCTGCTAGCCAAACCAAAACAGTGAAGAAGACAATAATAACATTAATAGTTATTGTTGCAAGCTTTCGATCTGCTAATTTTTCTAACTTATTTAATGACGTTGTATTGTTTTTTTTATCAAGCCAAGGAAATTCGTTGAATCATCTATGGATTCCTTATTTTCAGTCATCTCCTGAAAATGTTGCTTTATGGAAGCTAAAATATGCTCAATTCTTTGTCTGTCTGTGGTTTGCTCATAAATTTGAACCGTTGCTAGATTTTGAATATCATGATCACTAAAACCAAAGGATTTGACTAATTGCTGACCTTCTTGCAGTTTCTGTTCATGCCAAGATAACTCAGATCTAGCATTATTCAGTAGGTTGTAGTTGTTATCAATGGTTTCTAAACAGCGATAATAGTCATCGAGGTCCTTTTGATATAAGTGTTTCTGCGGGCGATCGCTCATAATAATAGGTTGAATGTTAAATTAATTTAGTTGTTAATATAGCAGTTATTGACGGAGATAACTGTAAAGTTTTATTAAAAAATCTTAAATTTTATGTCGATTTTGTTAACGAAAATGGGGTGTGCTAACAAAAACAGAACTAAGCTTAAAGGTCTAGATATAGTATATCTTTTGCGAAACTATTTTTTTCTTAATAACTTTAATTTTTATAATTATCTCATTTTTTATCTAAGAGTTTCCCAAGAGATATAATGAGATAAAAGAAAGGTCTGATTTGGTTTAATCGAAGTTAATACGATTGGTAGTAAATACTCTTAAAATGGTCAATTAAAATGACAGAATTTAATAAGTATGTCACGAGCATTCCTGTCTCAAATTGTTTTTATAATTTAAATATTATACTGATTTCCAATTTCTTTAGTCGCCTTTAAAAGAGTGTCAAAACTGCGCTTTTTAGCTTATTGTGATAAACGTATTTGTCTAAATGCTTCACAAATTAAAGCAGTAATAATAATGTTTTTGCCCTTGGTCTTTTCTTCTGGTTATTGCCGATCTTGTGGTTGTAAATTAATAATAATTTTCATCATAAACTCAGATATAATATATCTTTATTGCTGATAATATCCCAACCTAGCACATTTTTATTTATTACCATGACCCTAAAAATCAGAAGAATAAATCCAGCTCCGTCCGTTAATATTGAAAGTTTAACCTATCAAATAAAAGTACCAGATTCTGATCCTAATCATATATTAGAAGAAATCGTGTGGCATAAAGAAAGAGAAGTAGAAGCAATGAGAGAGAAACTTCCTTTATCAGAATTAAGAAAACAGGTATTAAAAGCTCCTCCAGTAAAAGATTTTTTAGGAGCATTAAAAACAGGAAAAACGAAACCTGCACTAATAGCAGAAGTAAAAAAAGCCTCACCAAGTAAAGGAGTAATAAGAGAAGATTTTAACCCCGTAGAAATAGCAAAATCCTATCAAGAAAATGGTGCAAGTTGTATCTCAGTATTAACAGATAAAAAGTTTTTTCAAGGAAGCTTTGAAAACCTCGCCTTAGTGCGTCAGGAGGTCGATGTACCCCTATTATGTAAAGAATTTGTGGTGTATCCTTACCAGATATATTATGGTAGGGCCAAAGGAGCAGACGCGGTCTTATTAATAGCAGCAATTTTAAGCGATCAAGACCTACAATACTTTATTAAAATTACTAATTCATTAGGAATGACCGGCTTAATAGAAGTACATACCCTAGAAGAATTAGATCGAGTATTAACATTAGAAGGGGTAAAATTAATTGGAATTAATAACAGAAACCTACAGGATTTTTCTGTCACCCTAGAAACCACAACCGAACTATTAGAAAAAAGAAGAGAAATCATCCAAGAAAAAGGAATTGTAATCGTGAGTGAATCCGGATTAAATACAGCTGAAGACTTAAAATTAGTAGCAAAAGCTGGAGCAGAAGCCGTCTTAATCGGCGAATCCCTAGTAAAACAACCCAACCCAGGCGAGGCCATCAAATCTTTATTTAACTAGAAACCTAATCAACAAACCGACAACCTCTTAGCGCTCTTCTTTGCGTCTTTGCGTCTTTGCGTGAGATAAAAACCAAAGGCTCAAAGCGCAACACCCAAATCAGATCGAAAGATTAAGGATACAATGAATTGAGTTTCTAAAGTGAATCCGGATTAAATAGAGCTAAAGACTTAAAATTAGTAGCAACAAACGAAAAACCTCTTAGCGCTCTTCTTTGCGTCTTTGGGCCTTTGCGTGAGATAAAAACCAAAGGCCCAAAGCGCAACACCCAATTCCGATTAAATATTAAGGATACGATGAATTGAGTTTCTAATTTCCTGACTTCGTTGTGCTTTTAAATCAGCAGAAACTGAACCGGATGGTTTGAAAATAACACCATCAACACCCAAACCTCGAGCTTGAGCGACCTTGGGAGAACTAGGATCTTCGGCTGTCACCACCAACACTTTAGCCCTACTTTTCAGGCGAACATTTTTCATAAAATCAACGCCATTCATTTTTGGCATTTCCAAATCGAGTAAAATCAAATCCGGTTGGGTAGATTCAACTTTCGATAAAGCTTCAATACCATCGGCGGCATATTCGACTATTTGTAACATCGGGTCTTCATTAACAATACCACCAATAACCACACGCATAATGGGGGAATCATCAACGACTAGAATTTTCTTTTTGGTAACCATAGTGAATTTTCCTTATAACTCATAACTTAGATATTACCTTAAAGGAAGTCATGTCTATGGTTATGAATTGTTAACTAGATCTTGTTAAAGTTACCGAAAACAGGTTAAGATTAGCAATTTCTAATGTCTAAAGTTAGAATTAACCAAGAGACGTGAATACTGTATTGAAACTGTTAACAAGGAGCAGACCATGGAAAATAAAAATATGTTAATGATTCCAGGACCCACACCGGTACCTGAGAATGTCTTATTAGCAATGGCTAAACACCCCATTGGCCATCGTAGTGGGGAATTTAGCAACGTTATCGCCGAGCTAACCGAAAACCTCAAATGGTTGCATCAAACCCAAAATGATGTACTCATGTTAACCACTTCTGGTACCGGGGCAATGGAAGCTGGAATTATCAACTTCTTGAGTGCCGGTGATCAAGTGTTAGTGGGAAATAACGGTAAATTTGGGGAACGTTGGGCTAAATTAAGCAAAAAATTCGGTTTAAACGTGACGGAAATTACGGCGGAATGGGGACATCCCCTCAACCCTGAGGATTTCCGCACTGCATTGGAAGCAGACACCAACAAGGAAATTAAAGCGGTAATCATCACCCATTCGGAAACTTCCACTGGGGTATTAAATGATCTTGAAACCATTAACAAATATGTCAAAGCTCATGGCGAAGCTTTAATCATTGTTGATGCCGTTACCAGTTTAGGTGCGTTTAACGTACCCGTTGACGAATGGGGTTTAGATGTCGTTGGTTCTGGTTCACAAAAAGGCTACATGATTCCCCCTGGTTTAGCCTTTGTTTCCGTGAGTGCCAAAGCTTGGAAAGCTTATGAAACGGCAACCTTACCCAAATTTTACCTCGATTTGAAAGCATATAAAAAGGCTACTGATCAAGATAGCAGTCCTTTCACTCCTCCCGTTAACTTAATGAATGGGTTGCAAGCAGCTTTACAAATGATGAAACGGGAAGGTTTAGACAATATCTTTGCTCGTCACCAACGCTTGACTAATGCTACCAGAGCAGCCATGAAAGCGCTGAATTTGCCTTTATACGCTCCTGATCACGCTGCAAGTACGGCCATTACGGCAGTTTGTTCCGATGATGCGGAAAAAATCCGTAGCACCATGAAGAAAAAATTTGACATTGCTTTGGCCGGTGGTCAAGATCATCTTAAGGGCAAAATTTTCCGCATTGGCCATTTAGGCTTTGTTGGGGAAAGAGACGTGCTGACGGCGATCGCCTCATTGGAAGCAACTTTAATCGAGTTGGGTCATCAAGGCTTTACTCCCGGAGCGGGTATTGCTGCTGCGGCCAAAGAATTGCTGTAATTTAGTGATGACTAGGATTAGATTTTTGTTTCGATTCAGGAATTAATTTTAGTCGGTTTTTTGTCTGTTAAATTGTGATGCTTTTGCTCACAATTTTTTCTAGTTAGTGTAGGTAAATTATATTGACACTCTCACGACCTGTCCTGCCTAAACTCTAACGAGTTTAGCCGTCCGAGGTCGGAGATTCTTGTCTCACAGACTCTTAGCTAGACGAGGAAACAAAAGCTCCCTCGCCCCCGCCAAACCGTCTCCACAAGCATTTTTGACTATGATTATATTTTGATTATTTTGATTACTATGATTAGATTAGAGATTTAATCATAGTAATCATTTAATCATTAAAATCATAGTCGCATTTTCAGATACGGGCTGTCCGACCGCATTTAATCCTCTTTGCAGTATGATTTCTGCGGCGGCGTGATCTCTCAGCGTGTCATATCCACACGACTCACAGTGATGAGTACGCTCCGAGAGTTGTTTTTTCTTGACGTGGTGACATCGAGGACATTCTTGAGAA
>JAABRE010000111.1 GCA_011391125.1 Synechococcales cyanobacterium S06 | reverse complement strand
TTAGGGTTTTGGGGAATTGGGGAGAACTGGAATGAAAGCTAACTCCCGCGCCTCCCGCGCCTCCCTATTCTTCTAACTCCCTAACTCCCTAAATCCCTAGAAAAGTAGGGTATTGGGGGATTGGGGGGATTTTTCACTCTCGGATTTGCCATCATAATTAAAAGTCATAAAATTCTCAATTTGTGGCTATAAATTATCAAAAAAGATTGCTTATTCCCCTGTTTCTTCTTCCTTATTTAAAATAAAAAATTTAGAATGAAAACACCCCCATTGCTCAGGAGGGACCAATTTAATTTTTGCTCAGGGTAACTTGCTCTGGGACATCAAGGACAATTTCCGAGACCCGGAAGTCGCGACGAATGGTGAATCTTTCTAAGTAGCCAATCGGATCATCAGGATTGAAGACCATTTTATCGAATAGTTGGAAACTATGGCGATCGGGTTCAACATCTGATAATCCTAATTCTCGACAAGCTTCGCCGAATAAATCAGGCCGACGCACTCGTTCCAAAATTTCTACCCAGTTGCGGGGAAATGGTGTATAACCCCAACGCGCTAATTGGGTTAAAATCCATAAACCCTCGACTCTACCCGGACAATTTGTTTGATCGTTATGAAATTGATTAAACCGCAGTAAGACTTCGGGTTCTGCTTCTGTACCTCGGTTGTAAGGTTCTAGGAAACCGGGGCGAATATGTTCGGGAGCTACTCCCACATATTCCGGACGCGCTAATAATTCGACGATTTCTTCTCGATTGCGAAAATCATCACAGTATTCACCAGCTTGAATTAAGGCCTTAACTAAGGCAATATGGGTTTGGGGATATTTCGCCACCCAATCTTCCCTTAACCCTAAAACCTTTTCTGGGTGTCCATTCCAGATTTCTAAATCCGTGGCGACGACATAGCCTAAATTTTCATTAACGGCGCGGGAATTCCAAGGTTCACCCACGCAATAACCGTCAATATTCCCCGCTTTTAGGTTTGCTACCATTTGGGGAGGGGGAAGTACGGTTAAACTTACGTCTTGATCAGGATCAATGCCTCCTGATGCTAACCAATATCGCAATAACAGATTGTGCATTGAGGCCGGATGCACCATACCAAAGGTATGTACTAAATCCGGTGTTTGAGAAATGGCTGCTTTCAAGTCTTTGACGGTTTTGACTCCCATGTCCTGAAATTTTTTGCTCAGGGTAATCGCGTTACCGTTGCGACTCAGTACCAATGCGGTAATAATGGGTATGGGTGTTTTGCCTCCTGCTCCGATGGTCATACTTAAGGGCATTCCCGCCACCATTTGCGCTGCATCCAAACGCCCAGAAGCTATACCACGACCTATTTCCTGCCATGATGGTTCGCGAACCAAGTTAACTGCTTCTAAACCATGTTCTTTAAAGAAACCTTTTTCTTTCGCCACGATTAAAGGAGCGCAGTCGGTTAGGGGGATAAAACCAATATCCAAATTGATTTTCTCTACTCCGAAGCCTCCGATCGCCACTTGGGGAGCACTAACTTGACCAACTTTTTTGACCCGTTTTTGCTGGTTAAGGAAATAGACGATTTCGTTACGATAAGCGTAATAACTGGGGTGTTTCACCACTTCCAATCTTTGACGTGGCCGAGGGATTTCGACATCCAAAATTTGCCCAATATGCGCCTCTGGACCAGTAGTCAACATGACTACCCTATCGGACAGTAGTAAAGCTTCGTCAACATCGTGTGTTACCATGATACAGGTAACATTGTTTTCCTGCACAATTTGCATTAAACGTTCTTGCAAATTGCCTCTGGTTAATGCGTCTAATGCGCCGAAAGGTTCATCTAATAATAAGACCTTGGGTTTGGTCGCTAAAGCGCGGGCGATCGCCACCCGTTGTTTCATTCCTCCAGAAAGTTCCCCCGGTCTTCTATTGGCTGCGTGTTTTAAGCCAACAATATTTATGTTTTCTTCGACAATACTTTTCCTTTGACCTTTGGGTAAATGGCGCATCACCCTGTTTACGGCGAGGGCAATATTTTGACGCACGGTTAACCAAGGGAGAAGGGAGTAATTTTGAAATACTACCATGCGATCGGGACCAGGGGAGTTAATTTCGCGACCTTCGAGGATTACTCCGCCGTGGGTTGCGTGGGATAAACCAGCAACGATGTTTAATAAAGTGGATTTACCACAACCAGAGTGACCAATTAAGGAGATAAATTCACCCTTTTTTATCTTTAATTCGATATTTTTGAGGGCAATATATTCCTTTCCATTTGCAATGGGAAAAACCTTATCGACGTGATCAATTTCTAAAAAAGTAGCCATAGTTCAGTTATCAGTTATCAGTTATCAGTTATCAGTCATCAGTTATCAGTCATCAGTTATCAGTCATCAGTTATCAGTCATCAGTTATCAGTTATCAGTTATCAGTTATCAGTTATCAGTCATCAGTCATCAGTCATCAGTTATTCAGTTGATTATCAACGGTAAACTATAAGATTATTTTTGTTCAGGGGGAACGAGCATACTGCCGATAAAACCGACTAACCTATCTAATAGTAACCCGATGACACCAACATAGATTAAAGCGAGGATAATTTGGCTCATTTTAGAACTATTATAAGCATCCCAAATAAAGAAGCCAATTCCTACACCACCAACTAACATTTCCGCGGCGACAATTGCTAACCAAGATAAACCGATACCGATTCTTAAACCGGTGAAAATATAAGGGACTGTGGAAGGAAATAAAACATTAAAGAAAAACTCGATTTTAGACAGTCTTAATACCCTCGAAACGTTACGATAATCTTGGGGAATTTGCTGCACGCCCACCGTGGTATTAATAATAATTGGCCAAATAGCCGTGACAAAAATTACGAAGATAGCGGAAGGGTCAGATTGACGAAAAGCGGCCAAAGAAATCGGCAACCAAGCTAAAGGTGGAATTGTCCGTAACACCTGAAAAATAGGATCAAAAGCATCATAAACAAATTTATTTGAACCAACTATAATTCCTACTGTAATACCCACAATAGCCGATAAAGAGAAACCAATTCCTACCCTTTTTAAACTTGCTAAAATCTGCCAAAATAAGCCAACATCTGTTCCTCCATTGTTATAAAAAGGATTAATAATATAAGGGTCCCAAGTTTCTTTGATCATGGTAATTGGCGAAGGTAAATTTGGAGTTTCTCCCGAGCATAACAGTTGCCAAATTAACAAAAGACCAACTAAAGCTACTAAAGGAGCAACTATTTTTCTAATATTTTTATTTTGGGAAATTAATTTAACTAAATTAGAAGCGGGATTTCTTTTTTGTACTCTTGCAATCATCTTTTTTATCCTTATTTATTGATAATTATTCTTTTTTTGTAGGGTGTGTCACACAAAAGACCTATTGTTCAAATAAGGAATCTTTGATGGTGACGCACCTTCTGATTTCTCAAAATAAACGGCGCACTTTAGCGTTACTACGAACCTTATTTAAGCCTTCTTAATTTTCAAACTATCGAGGTAAGCTTTGGGATTTTCAGGGTCAAATTTTACGCCATCAAAAAATGTTTCAACACCCCTTGAAGTGCTAGTCGGAATTTCTGCATCTGCTACTTTTAAAGCTTTGGCCGCTTCTTTCCACAAATCTTCCCTGTTTACTGCATCAATTAATGTTTTTGTGTCAGTGTCAGCCGGAATATAACCCCAACGAATATTCTCGGTTAAGAACCATAAATCATGGCTTTTGAAGGGATAGGAGGCGTTATTTTTCCAGAATTTCATGGAATTAGCGAAGTTTTGTTCAGTGCGGCCAGTGCCAAAATCAATGTTACCTTTGGAACGTTCGACAATATCCGCTACTGGTACTTTAAACCACTTATCTTGGGAGACTATTTGACACATTTCATCGATGTTTTCTGGTTTGTCGCACCATTGTTGCGCTTCTAAGACGGCCATTAATAGGGCTTTCGCTGCTTTGGGATTGGCATCAACCCAATCTTTGCGCAAACTAAGGGCTTTTTCGGGGTGATCTTTCCACATTTCCCCTGTCACAAATGCGGTAAAACCTGCTTTTTGATTGACTAACTGGGCGTTCCATGGTTCACCGACACAAAAGGCCTCCATGTTACCGACTTTCATATTCGCTACCATTTGCGGAGGAGGTACGGGAATAACTGAAACGTCATTATTCGGATCAATTCCCCCTGCTGCTAACCAATAACGCATCCATAAGTCATGGGTTCCACCAGGGAAAGTCATGGCACAGGAAAGTTGTTTTCCTGATGCTTTCGCTTTGGTTAATACGTCTTTAATCGGTGAACTATCCACATTTACTTTTGAATCTTTGTAGGTATTAGATACGGAAATCGCCTGACCATTAACGTTTAAACGTGCCAAAATGTACATCGGGACTGGTTGTTTGGTTTTGGTGATCGTCCCTAATGTCATAAAATAGGGCATGGGGCTAAGTATGTGCGCTCCGTCAATACCGCCGCCCCCTGAACCAAGTTCCAAGTTATCTCTGGTGACAGGCCAAGATGCTTGTTTTAAAACTTCTACTCCCGTCATGCCATATTTATCGAAAAGTCCTTTCTCTTTGGCTATAATTAACGGAGCTGAATCTGTCAGGGCGATAAAACCAAGTTTGGCGGTGGTTACTTCGGGTCCGTCTCCTGTGGGGGTTGGTGCTGTAGTCGTAGTTGGTGCTGTGGTCTGGGTATTATTGCCATTACCACAAGCATTAATAATCATTGTTCCAGCGGCAGCTGCACTGGCGGTTAAAATAAATTTACGTCGAGATAATTTGCTCATTTTTCTTTATATCAGTTAATTAGTTTCAGGAATGACCCGAGAAAATCCATCTCGTTTTTTACATAACTTCACAATACTTAAACTAATTTTTCAGAAAAGTTACTAGAATTACAGTATTATCTAATTCCTTTATGCTTATTCTCTGTTTTACCTTGCTATTATGCGCTTTTTGCAATTTAATTATGTATTTTGGGAAAATAGGGAACATAAATAATTTTTTGATCACAGCCATCAGCCAAAACCCGTTTTTTCCTTTTAAACAAATTAAGCTAGAATAGTAAACACTTTTGCCTTTAGTTATTAAAATCCAACGTTAAACTAAATTTATATATAGTAGGAAATTTATATTATGGTAGCGATGCTGCGAATTATAACAGACCTGGCGGAAATAACTGATGAATTGCGACGTATCGGCGATCGCCAAAACTCTGACGCAATCTACGATACAGAAAAGTTAGTCCAATCCATTTTAGCCACAGTCAGAAGTCAAGGTGATCAGGCATTGATTGATTATACTAATAAATTTGATCGCCAACCTTTGACCAAAGCAACGATTAAGGTCAGTGGTGCGGAGTTAGATGCTGCTTATCAACAAATTTCTAAGGATTTATTGGACGCAATTCGTTTAGCTGCGCAGCAAATTGAGGCTTTTCATCGACAACGCACCCCTAAATCTTGGGTACAATTTGGCGATGATAACGTGGTTTTAGGCAAAAAATACACCCCTGTAGATCGAGCAGGTTTATATGTTCCCGGTGGGAGAGCTTCTTATCCGAGTACTGTGTTAATGAATGCCATTCCAGCTAAAGTGGCTCAAGTTCCCCGTATTGTTATGGTGACTCCCCCCGGAGCAGATTTGAAAATTAATCCCGCAGTTTTAGTTGCTGCTCAAGAAGCAGGAATTGAGGAAATTTACCGTGTTGGTGGCGCTCAGGCTATTGGTGCTTTGGCCTATGGAACGGAAACTATCCCCAATGTGGATGTTATTACCGGCCCTGGTAATATTTACGTGACTTTGGCTAAGAAAATGGTCTTTGGGCGGGTGGGAATCGACTCTTTGGCCGGTCCCTCGGAAGTGCTGATTATCGCCGATTCTGACGCAAATCCCGCCTATTTGGCGGCGGATTTATTGGCCCAAGCTGAACACGATCCCATGGCCGCTGCCATTTTGTTGACAACAAGTGCCAAGTTAGCCCAGCAAGTACAAGTTGAAGTGGAACAACAGTTGGAAAATCACCCCAGACGCATTTTAACTGAAAAGGCGATCGCCAATTATGGTTTTATCGGCGTGGTTGAATCTATCGAGAGCGCTGGTGAATTGTCCAATTTATTCGCTCCTGAACACTTGGAATTAGAAATCGCTGAACCTTGGGAAATGTTGCCTAAAATTCGTCATGCAGGAGCGATTTTCCTCGGCAATTCCACACCGGAAGCAGTGGGTGACTATTTAGCTGGTCCGAATCATACTTTACCAACTTCGGGCGCTGCTCGCTATGCTTCGGCTCTGGGAGTTGATACCTTTATGAAACATTCGAGTTTAATTCAATATTCGCCCCAAGCTTTGAAAAAGGTCTCCCATGCGATTCAATTATTAACAGAAGCTGAAGGCCTCCCTTCCCATGGCAATTCGGTCAGTTTGAGAACAAATTTAGACAATTCATAGTTGAGAGTTGAGAGTTGATAGTTGATAGTTGGTAGTTGAGAGTTGAGAGTTGATAGTTGACAGTTGATAGTTGATAATTGATAGTGAGCAAGATGCTCCATAATTGATAATTTACAAGAGGAGAACATTTTAGTGTTGAAAATAATTGTAGTGGCGATCGATTCCAATGAAAATAAGAATGAAAAAATTAATCAAGCATTAAAAACACTGCAAATAACAGCAGACACTAAAATAATTCTCTGTCATGTTTTTAATCCTCAATTTGAGGATAATGATCCGAATTTTAATAAACCCTATACCTCACAGGATGCTGTTTATTTATTAATGGAACAGCAGTTACAAAATTATCAACAAGACTTTTCTTGTTCTATCGAAAGTGAAATTTTAACCGGAGATACAGCTGAGGAACTTATCCGTATTGCCACTATTAGTCAAGCTGATTTAATTATACTGGCCACGAGGGGCTTAAAGGGAGTCAAACGCATTATTGAAGGTTCTGTTAGTAGTCAAGTCTGCGCTGATGCTCCCTGTTCTGTCTTAGTCGTAAAATGAAGGTGAATTCTCTTTATTTTGCTCAAATTTTTAGCACAAAATCTAATAGTTTATGGGCAAATTCTAGCTTGCTACATGGTTCGATTTCCTCTTGTCTTCCCTTTTTATCTATTAGTATTCCCTTATTTTTCTCGCTCCCAAAACCGTAATTTGACTCATCCACCGGATTGGCGGCGATCGCATCTAGTCCTTTTTCGGTTAATTTTTGTAACGCAGGCTTGACAATATCGCCCGTTTGTGCTGCGAAACCGATGATTTTTTGTTGGGGGGATTTAATTTGGGATAATTCCGCAATTATGTCGGGCACTGGAACTAATTCTAAACTACGGGGCAGGTCTTTTTTAGCTAATTTAACGGCGGAAAAATGGGCCGGTTTCACATCGGCCACGGCTGCTGACATAATAATCCAGTCAGGTAGGGGTGAACGGCCGTTTTCCCCTAGAAAATCAAGCATGGCCGAGCGCATTTCTGCTGCACTAACTACGGAAATGGTGCTAATTTTATTTACTAAAGATAATAGATTTGAGGCGATCGGACCATGGACTAAAGTAACTTTAGCACCACGGGAAACGGCGGCCAAGGCCAAAGCGATGCCCATTTTCCCCGTGGAAGGATTGCCGATAAAGCGTACGGGATCCAGGTATTCTTGGGTTGAACCTGCACTAATTAAAATCGGTTTATCCGTGAGGTCTTTTTTACCGTGGGTGTATAAAAAAGATTTAATTGCGGAGATAATTTGAGCAGGTTCGGCCATTCTACCCTCTCCGGTGCGATCGCAAGCTAATAAACCGGAATTTGGTCCAATACGATGATAACGTGCACCTTGCAACAAAGTTGTCCAGTTACGTTGCACCGAAGTTTGTTCCCACATATCCGTATTCATGGCTGGAGCGAGTAAAATAGGACACCGTGAAGCTAAAACCGTATTAGTGAGAAGATTGTCAGCTAAACCGTGGGTTAATTTAGCCAAAGTATTCGCAGTGAGGGGAGCAATCAGAAAAAGTTCGGCCCATTCGCCCAATTCTATATGTAAAGGGCGTTGGTGGACAGGTTGCCAAAAATCCCGATCAGTGTAAACCTGATGACGACAAAGGGTAGAAACCGTCAGGGGAGTGATAAATTGTTGAGCAGTTTCGGTTAAAATGACCCGAATTTCAGCTCCTTGTTGAAATAATTGGGAAATGACCTCACACACTTTATAAGCTGCAACTCCTCCACCGATGGCGATCAGCACTTTGGGCTTATAATCTGGATTACCGTTCATATTTAGACCTGTTTTAAGCTTAATAAATCCTAGGGTAGGCAAAGTTTCAAGTGAACTTTCCTAGTTAAATGATTAAATTTTTTGCCCACCAACTTGAAACCAGCTTGTCTTTGAACTAGGCTTCATCGTAAGCTTCCATATCGAGTAGATAAAGATAAGGTTCGACTAATTCTTCACTATGAAAGGCGATCGCCCTCAGCAAATGCCAATCTTGAAGAGCGTCAAAGGGACTGTTATAATCATCTTGCTCCAAACGTTGCGCTAAGAGTGCTACATCTGCCTCAGTATAGGTAGAAATATCTTTTTCGCTTAAAACTGCCATGGTTGAACCTCCTATTTCTTGATCTGCTGCCATGGTTATTTTAACCTGATTTCAGACAGTAAAGATAACTACGCAACAAAAATACATTTTTTACAATGCTCAAAACAACTAATCTGGTGCTTAGGAAGATTTTTTTTGGTCAATTTGGGTTACAATCAAACAGGAAAAGAATATTTAGCAATTAACAAATATTTTATTATGAATCTTAACGAATTATTTGCGGCGGGAAAAGAAGCCTATAAAAAAGGGGATTTAGAACAGGCAAAATCCCTGTATCAAGAAGTGCTTAAACAGGATTATTCCCAATACGTTGTTCATTTTTGTTTAGGTCTGGTAGCGCAACAACAAGGGGATCAAGAAGGGGCCTTATCTTATTATCAAGAAACCGTAAAATATAACCCAGATTTTTTTGATGTGCATCATAATCTTGGCAATCTTTATCAAAATAGAAAAGAATTTGATCAAGCTATTATTCACTATCAAAAAGCAATTCAATTACAACCAGATAACTTTTATCCTTATGCTCCTTTAGGTCGTATTTATATAGAGCAGAACAAAAAAGAACAAGCTAGGGAAACCTTCACCAAATTTCTTAGTCTGAATCAAAATGATTATGAAATTTATGCTTTAACGGCTTTTTTATGCCAAGAAGTGCAAAGATTTGAGGAGGCAAAAAACTATTATTTAGAGGCACTAAGATTAAATCCTCAGCACAAAGTTTATTATCTTAATTTAGCCGTAATTTATAAAGATTTGGGTCAGTTTGATCAGGCATTAATTTTTTATAATAAAAGTTTAGAAATTGATAATAAATACTCCAAAGGTTTTTTAATCGCTCCTTGGTTTATCTTGTTTTAGGACAATGGGAGCAAGGTTTTCCCGAATATGAATGTCGTTTTACAATGGAACCTTCACAAATTCCTGAAAAATATCGACCAAAAACCCCCATTTGGAATGGACAAGAACTAAAAGACAAATCCATCGTAATTTGGAGTGATCAAGGATTAGGAGATGTGATTCAATTTATTCGTTATGTCAATCTTTTACCACCGGGAGCAAGTAAAATTGTTATTGCAGTACAAAAATCTCTGATTAGTTTATTTAAAGAATGTTTATCTTTACATTCAGCCCAGAATAATTTAGAAATTTTAGAAATTGTAGATCGAGAAAATCATGATTTTTATACTTATGATTATCAAATACCATTTTTAAGTTTACCCGGAGTATTTAAAACTAACCTTGATAATATTCCTGCTGATATTCCCTATCTAATTCCACCTCAAAATAAGCGAGAAAAATGTATTTTACCTCCGAAAAATGGCCTTAAAATTGGCATTGTTTGGGGAGGTGAACCAAATAATACTGAATATAGCAAAAAAGCTTGTTCACCGGAATTTTTTATTAAATTATTAGACTTGGATAATGTCGTTTTATATAGTCTTCAAGTATGTCCAGATCAACCTAAAATTAAACCCTATTTAGATCATCCGAGAATCGTTGATTTAAGTCTGTTAATTAACGATTTTGTCGATATAGTTAAACCAAATAATAATGAGACACTAATTGTTACAATAATATCTAATAATGTCATCAAGAGATGTTCCACTGGGAGCATACATTCGGGCTCTTTTTAAAGCAGAAAAATCATGTTCTATATCATTTAAATCAGGAGAATAAGTCGGCAAAAATAAAACTTCATGTCCGGCTTTTTCTACTATAGTAATTCCCATTTAAAAGAGAACAGAATATGGTAAAATTAGAAACGAAAAACCCTTCATTAGTCAACTTATGTCTTATAGTATTGATGATCGAAA
>JAABRE010000110.1 GCA_011391125.1 Synechococcales cyanobacterium S06 | reverse complement strand
AGCTTCAAATTCTGACCAAGGTACTAATTTGGCCATTTTTACCCAATCATTGTCAGCTGAAAGGTTGGCTTCAATTTTGAAACCTAATTCCTCTCCTTCCACTACACATTGTTTATTTTTTTTATAAACCATTTTGATTTGAATGTAAGGTTTTTTTCTATTTTAAGGGCCAATCCTAGCATTTTTTGAAAAATTTTTGAACCGTAACTCTTTGATTAGTAAGGCTTTTGACTATCTTTCAGCAAGCCCTAAATAGCGATTTATCTGGTCGTGGGAAAATTTCTCACTATGGTCGGCGAAGTTCGTCAAGGTATAGTTTATTTGACTCACCAACAGATATTGACAATAGTCCAATCGCGTCACTTGGTCTTTCATCTTTGCAACCTCCCTCTCTTCACCTCCAGCTTATTCCAGCTTATTCAATTTTTTCTGTTTTGCGTAAGTCCTGTTTAACCTAAAATCTAGGGTAGGAGATTATCGACTCATTTACTTGCGGTGATGTCGAAAATCAGTTACTATACCCATCCCTTAAGGGGTGGGTATATGAATTACTAGAATTGGTCATCGTAGTGAAATCTACTATGATTGATATACGAACTCAAGGTAATAACCTTAAGTTGGTAGGGGTGCGAAAGAAACCAGGTTTCGCATGAGTTACCAGGTTTCTACAACCTGGCAATTACTCGCTTTCGGTGTAATCGCCGGTTAAATCAGCAGTAATGGCTAATTTGGCTATATCCGCGGCCGAACCGGAGGCCAAGAATAAACCATGGGGACGGTAAATCTGAATATAGGGTTTTACTGATCTTACTACCATATCTACCTCTCACCTTTGTCAAGTACGGATAACCGTACAATATCGGTACGGATAACCGAATCTCAGGCAAAAAATTAACTTATAATTTACAATTAAAGAACTGAATTATCCTAGCTGATTATGAATTATTCCACAGAACTCACTCAACTTAAAGCAAAATACCCTCATTTGGCCGTGATTGAAGTGTGGGAAAAAGTCCTCTTTCTGAGAATGACTCAAGGTCGTTGTGTATTTTACTCTAAAAAAGGCAGTATTTTTGCTCAGTTGGAAGTTGGGACTTGGGTATTAGCAGCGGATAATGAATTAGAAGCGAAAAAAATGTATAAAAACATGGCTATCAAACTACACCCTGACAAGGTGAAAGGTAGCCATGAAAAATTCATTCATTTAAAAATTTGTTATGAAAATTATAACACAATTAGAGCTAGACTTGGGGATAAATATTCCGACTACGACTACGAATCCGAATTCTACTCTTATCAAAGAGAAAGGGAAGACTGGATCAGACAAGAATACGGTAGTTACGAACAATACCTCAAAAGGCAGGAAAAATACAAACAATGGGCAAAAAGAGATATGGAAGAATTTGGAGCTCCCTTTTGATGAGACAGACCGACGAATTTTAGAGAGAAAACCACGTTTTGAAAAAGATTACCAAAAAGATTTGGTTTTTTATTTAGCTAAATTATGTCAGTATTTACCTTGGCGTTTTTACGTCGAATTTGAGGTTAATTATCAAGGTAAACAAGGTTTTATTGACCTCGTTTTAAAAACGGATCGTCCCCAACACTTACTTTTAGAATTGAAAAAAGGTACTGTCACCGTTGAAATTGTCAAGGAAATTTTAGAGAGAAATTATATAGAAAGCTATAAAAATCGTACTAAAAATGGTAAATATCCTTTGCTTTATATCATTGGAACTAATATTGATGATTTGGCCGCCGAATATATTCAGATTATTAACCAACAATTAAAACAACAGTTTAAAAGGTGTAAGTATAAACCTCAAATTTTCCTAAGAACCTATCAACAATTAATGCAGTTTTTAGATAGTCAATTGATTCAAACTGAAATTGGTAATTTTGAATTTCAGCGCATTAAAAGGGATGTTCCCTTACTCTACGAAGGGATAAAAGGCGCACCGCAAAGCGGATCCCTGCGGGATCGCCGTTAACACACTTTAACACTTTTGTCAAGTACGGATAACCGAACCTAAAAAACCAGGTTTCTTCAAGAAACCTGGTTTTTATCATACGGATAACCGTATCTTGACTGGAATTATAGGACATTTTGTTCAAGCCAGTTTTCTAAATCAGTAATAGATTTAAAATCCAATAAAGCATCACCAAGGGATTCTAATTGGGATTCGGAAAGCGATCGCACTTGGTTTTCTAAGTCAGGAGTAATACCACAACGACGGTTTAATTGACGTACGATGAGTAATGCTTCTCCTTCTCGTAGTCCTTCTCGTAGTCCTTCTTGTCGGCCTTTTTGTTCACCTCTTTGCTGCCATCTTTTCACCAATTCTTCATAAATATCAGGTTCGTCAGTAACAGTTGCGGTTTTTAAGTCAAACATGGCTAAGACCTCCTCTATGGTTAGTTGGGGAAATTTACTTTTAAGTATAACTTGGATTAATTTGAACAGTCTTTGAAATTCGGTTTCCGTTTTTGCCATATTTAAAACGGAGTTGGCTAAATTGATCGCTTCTGTATCCTTAATGATGATTAACTTTAATAAGGCCAAATTAGGACTTAAGTCGGATAGGGGTAATAAATCTTCTAAATACAATCTTTTAACTTGATTATTCAAAAGGAATTGATAGGGAATGTCTGATCCCAAATCATGATTACGATTTTGCAATATTAATAAACCATACCAAGGCCTTTGAATTTGATACTGATTAAGATACAGGAATATTTCGGCAAAATAACGACTATAAAATTCCGTATCCTTTTGCATTTGACATTCTAAGAAAACCAAAGGAAGATTGGGGTCATCAGAAACAGGAGTTAATAGGCCATCTAAACGAAATTCAGTGTCCTTAATCACAGGATCGCTGTAATCAAAATCACAATCCGAGGGAATACTGGGGATTAATTCATGGATTAAGGAAGGTTGAGAGAGAAAAAGACGGTAAAATAACTTATCAGTTTTCATTTAAGAAAAGGGTTTTACTAATCTTAGTACCCTATCTATTTCTTCCCTGTGTCAAGTACGGATAACCGAACATTGATTGTACGGTAGGGAAAAATTAACAGGCCTGTTTCCAAGAGTGGTCTTTACCCATTGCTCTTTGATACAGCATTTCGGGAGCTAAGTCAAAACCACAGGGCCAAACTAGAGTTGGCCATTCATCAAGATAAAATTGCTTAAAAGTTTCTAAATTTTTCAAAGGTTGAGCAGCTTCACAAAGTTGCGGAACATCGCTTAAGTCAACAATCCCAACTTCTCCTGTATTGAAAGTAATTTCTATCTTATAATCGCTCAAATAAGTGGCTTTTTTTAGGTAAATCATGGTGACATCCTTGATTAAACTAAGGGGTTGAGTTGATAAAAATGTTTGGTTTTCCACATGGTCAGCAATTCGGATTGATGAATTTCCGCCCATTCTTGTACTAAACCTCGGACTTTAGAGGGTAAATAACCATCTTCGACATTGAGTGTATTAATATTCATAGTGGCCCGATATTCATTATATTTAATGTGAAAATGGGGAGGATTGTGTTCATTAAAATACATACTAATTCTAATTCCCAAAAAGCGACAAATTTCAGGCATTATCTTGAGTCCTTAATCTAAAAATCCTCTCTTTAATTCTAGCTTACAACAAACTGTAGGGTGCGTCACACAGATAACTGAATAATGATGAGCATTATGTAAAATATGTGACGCACCCTACAGTGTTTGTCAAGTACGGATAACCGAACTTAAAAACCAGATTTCGATCAGAAACCAGGTTTCTAAAACCCAGTAGTTGGTAGGGTGGGCAATGCCACCTTTGTAATCAGGGAATAAAGTTGTATAATTTCAGATTAACTTATAAAGACAATTTAAAAATTATTCTCTTTTAACTAAAGAATAAGATTTTTACTCAAGTGAAAAATGAGTATTGTTTTTGTCGTTAACCTGTACCAGTAATGATATTAATACATCAATATTGGTAGGGATTTTGTAATCTTTCTCATTCTTTTCATCTGATGTTTCTGGGTTTATTTCTTTTGGTTTGTTTATTTCTTTAGTTGATTCCCCCTTAAGAATATCACTTAAACCCTGTATTAAAATAAGTCGATAATTTTCGGATAAAACATATCTTTCTATCTCCTCACCTGCATCATCATTTCCTTCGGGGAAAGTTTCAGTTTTTAATTGATCATCTTGGAGAAGTTCTAAAGAATTAATTTTATTCATCAATTCTTCGCCAATCTTGACTGATTCACCAGTATCCCAGCTTTTATAAAAAGTCAATTCCATATCAATTCTCCTTTTCTATTTCTCGACTTTCGGATTCTAAATCACTAGGTTCGACATTTTCCCTATACCAAACTCCATTATCCTCTAATACTTTTTTCGCACTTGGAGAAATCTGGCTTCCTGAAATTGCACCAGATGCTCCTTGTTTTACAATTTTTTCAGCTGTGCTTTTGTACATCCCTTTAGAATGAACTTTTACTTCAATGTAATCGGATTCTTCTGACATTTTATTGACCTCTTTTTGCTTGATTTTTGTCTATGGTATTTCCTAAAATATCCAAAAAAGCCTTTGAATCTTTCTTAGATACTTTTAGATCTCCTTTAGGATCATTTCCTTCGGTAGCGGAAACATTCAAGCTGTTCTTTTTACCCAAATTAACTGCATTATCAACTATATCTTCATGCTTAATAGTTGACTCAATCGCTTTTCTTGCTGAACTTTTTTTTTCAGACATATTTTCCAATGAGTTTTTATTACATAGTAGAAAAAACTTGTCTTTGCTGTTCAAAAGAGATTTTGGAAGATTCACAGGCCTTTAATTCATCAATTAATAGCTGAGAATCAAAGACATTTCCAGTTAAACTGCTTAAAAACAACTTTTGCATAACAAGTATAACATCATAGGGCGTTAATTGTCTTTCTTTTACTATTTTTCCTAATTCTTTATAATTCATCTGGGAGTTATTTTTGATAACATCTTCCATTGGCGACAATATTTGTATTATGTCTTGCTCCGATAATATTGGATCAACCTCAATTTTCAGAGAGAATCTTCTTTTAATGGCAGAATCTAAATGAGAAAACATATTAGTTGTTGTTGCTATTATTGGGGGATTATCTAAATCCATTTCCAGTAAATTATCCATTTGTGTTAAAAAGGTGTTTACTCCTCTTCTCACCCCTGATGATTCATTGCCCATAAAACGAGAAGATAAAACAGAATCTATGTCATCTAATTGCAAAAATACATTTTTGCCACACTGAGTTTGTTCTATCATTTCATCGAATAAATCTTTTATTGCTTTTGATGTTTCTCCTAATTCCTTATCCACCAGTAAGTCTAAACTTTCTCTATAGTATTTTAAGTCACTGGAACTTAAACTATTCGCCAGATTTTTCAATAATGAGGTTTTTCCCGTTCCAGGTGGACCATATAAAAGAATAGTTGGCATAAAATGTAGCTTTTTTGATTGTCTTTGCCAATTATCAGACCATACAAATTGACAAAATGCTTTGAGCTTATTATTTTGATCATCTATTCCAATCAAAGATGACTCAGATGAATTTTCAATACCGTGTTCTTTTGGATAAAATATTTTTTTTGCCAATGCTTTGCCTCGATTTGATGATGTTTATACTATCTATTTTAATAGAAAATATAGATTTAAGACAATTACCGATGGTTGGCAATCTTATAAAGATCGCCTGAATACAGATTCTATTCAAAGAATGGCCTTGTTTGAGCAAAATATATTTATATAGTTACAAAAATTAACAATGAGGTTAAAGATAGCTATAGTAATTCCCCTTAAGATTAGAATTACTATAAGTAGGAAAGTTTAATTAAAGATAAAACGAATAAATGTTTGTAGGAGTCAACGGCCGTTGACCCCTACAGACTTAATTACCCCATTAAATTGATGGATTTTGACCTTGGGTAGGGTATCTTGTCAACTCAAAGGCGATCACTTTTGACTTGCTGATCATTCTGATAAAACTGATAATTTTTTAGGTTAAATTATTAACAATTCGCCTAATTTCTTTGGCTGAAATATCGGCCTGATCTAATTTTGAATAAATAGTAATTAAAATCACTTTCGTCGAAGTTTTTAAATAATAAATCAAGCGATAACCAGAACTTTTACCTTTTTGAATATCGCTATTTTTTACTCTAACTTTAAAAACTGTATAATCAGTATTTGGTATTTTATCGCCGATAAATTCTCCTAATTTCAACTGTTCTAAAATTGGTTGAATATCATTACGAATTGTCCGATACTTTTTAGAAAGTACGGTTAAATTATACTTAAATTCATCACTAAACTGAATCTCAATAATATTAGCATAATTACTCATTGTCAATTCCCACCCATAATTCATCAAGTGGATGAGTTTTTCCAGTCATAGCTTCTTGCCAGCCTTGACTAAAACTTTCAATTGCCGATTTCAAGGGAGTTTCTTGTGATAATTCATCCACTTCACAAAAGAGAACAATTACTTTAACTTGACTTTCTGGAGTAACTTTTAAGGGTTCTGTTAAAATGATTTGACCTTTTTTGTCGATTTTTCCGCTTGTTTCTATTGCTTTCATAAATTTTGTTAACCTAAACTATTGAAGCTCAGTATAACAGCGATCGCAGCTTCCCGAAACCAAGTTTTTACAAGGATTTGTCAAGTACGGATAACCGAACTAAAAAACTAGGTTTCTTTGAGAAACTAATTAATAGATATAGCACTTTCCGATTAAATGTTATCTAGCCCTCACCCCCTTCCCCCCTCATCCCAAAGGGAGAGGGGGAAAAGAGAGGTAAAATGTCAAATGAAAATGCTATATTATTGTAAAATTAAATTAGAAAAAAGTAGCTTGTTTTTTAGTTAGTCTTATCAAGAGAATATAATTGAGTTAAAAATATGTCCTATAGTGATTTTAAATTAGAAGAAATTAAGACAAAATTTAAGTTAAAAATTAGCGAAGAAAGTGGATTTATCAAAAGTAGGCCAATTGCAGTTAGTGATTGGTTGAAGGAAAGTTTAAGGCGTAATTTACCCTTAGCAAATGCTATTAATACAGAAAAAGCAAGATCGGAGTTTTTAATTGCCCCAATATTAGGAGAATTAAAGGAAATTAATCCTAATCTTAGTCTATTTTCGGGAACAGAATTTAATATTGATTCCTCCCAAGGTTTAAATGGAATTTGCGATTTTTTAATTAGTAAATCAAGGGAACAATTAGTAGTTGAAGCTCCGGTGATTCTATTAGTAGAAGCAACTCGCGAAAATCTGAATATTGCAATTCCTCAATGTATTGCTGAAATGATCGCGGCCAGGATATTTAACCAAAATCAAGGTAATGAAATTAC
Source organism: Synechococcales cyanobacterium S06 (assembly GCA_011391125.1). Lineage (GTDB taxonomy): Bacteria > Cyanobacteriota > Cyanobacteriia > Cyanobacteriales > JAABRE01 > JAABRE01. The sequence goes on along the minus strand of JAABRE010000110.1, from coordinate 3,069 downwards.
CTCTATTTATGGAGTTGTTACCACGGGAAATATTTGGCGGTTTTTATGTTTAGAAGAACAAACTGTGAAGATTGATCTTAATGATATATATATCAATCCCATCGAAAATCTGCTCGGAATGTTAACCCAAATTTGTCAAGATGTCCAGATATAATAAAATAAGTTAATTTATAGCATTTTCAGATTAAATCAGATAAAACCCCTCACCCCCCTACCCCCCTCATCCCAAAGGGAGAGGGGGAAAAGAGTCCTCATAAATTTGGCAAGTGCTATATAAATTTTTTTAAGTAAAAACAAGGAGTTTTCAATCATGTTTTCAAATATGGACAATTTAGGCGAAAAAAGCCTTAATAAATTGGCGGAAATAGCCGTTTCTTCTCAGTTTAAAAAGACGGAAAAATTGAAGGTAGAAGTTAAGGTTAATCCGACTCAATTATCGAAGGGAATTGTCGATTCTTTAGCAATTGACGCCCAGGGTTTAGTGATGAAACAAAATCTGCAAATGCAGGAAATGAAAATTACTTTAAATACGATCTCTGTTAGCCCTTTTCAAGCTTTAATGGGTAATATTCAGTTAACCCAACCCAGTGAGGGAACTGCTTGTATTGTGTTAAATGAAAATGACATCAAAAGTGCTTTTAAATGTGAAAAATTGAAAAAACTATTAGAAAATTATAATATTTATCTGGATGCAAAACCAGTTAATATTGAGATTAACCATATAGATTCATGGATTACTGAGGGTAGAAAAATTAGTATTAAAGCTGAAATATTAATTAAGGAAACTAATAGTATTGAGACGGTAATATTAACGACAAATCCTCGAATTTGTCAGGTGACAGGTCAGGGGATTACCTTAGAAGATGTGGAGTTTATTCAGGGTGAAGAATTATCTCCTTTGTTTCTCAATGCTTTGTTAGAAGAAGCTCGGAAAATCTTTAATTTACATAATTTTCAATGGGATGGTTTTTCTTTAATGATTGATCAGTTAAATATTGAAAATGGTCAGTTAACTTTCCAAGGAGCAGCGGGAATGAGTAATTTTCCTTCGGTTTAATTTATGGTAGTGGTAATTCATGAATTACCACTATTTTAGCTATTTTTTATGTCGAAAATTCGCTTCTTTATTACCCTTTCTTTACTAATATTAATTCCCTTGGGAATTTGGTCTAAATTTTATACCGGATTCGGCCATCAATGGTTAAATAATTATGCTGGAGATATTTTATACAATATTTTCTGGTCTTTATTTATAGCACTTGCCAAATTTATGAGGACTCTTTTCCCCCTCTCCCTTTGGGATGAGGGGGGTAGGGGGGTGAGGGGTTGTATCTCATTTAATCTGAAAATGCTATATTTTTCTATTTTATACCAGAAAAAAGACCATTATTTATGCTCCTTTATTGGTCTTCTTTATTAGTTCTTTTTTAGAAATATTACAACTTATTCACACACCTTTACTAATTTATATTCGTTCTTTTTTGCTCGGTCAATTATTAATCGGAACTACTTTTTCTTGGTGGGATTTTATTTATTATTTTTTGGGTTGTTTAATTAGTTGGTTCTGGTTGCGATCGCTTTGGCATTTTGTGAGCAAAAATTACTAATCAAAACTTAACAAAATTTTAATAATTATTGACTTTTCCTCAAGATTAGGGAACACTAGAGTAAGATTAGCCTTCTAATTTGTGAAAATATTTATCTGATCAAGTGTGTCTCTTGTGTGAGGAGAAAATAGCAATATGACTTATATGACAAAAACTCAGTCTATTCCCTCTCTGTTGAGAAAATTTCTGATCTTGGGACAGAAATCCTGGTGGTTATCTTTTCTACTTTGGATTGTGATTATTGGCCCAGCTCAAGCAGCCGTACAATTACGAGTCGCTGTTAAACAAAACGTCAAACAAGTTCAAGTCGGTAGTTCCACTGAGGCGATCGTCACTGATGGTGCAGGCCGTCAATTAGGTGAACTTACGGGAATGAACTCTTTTAACGCTACGGGAAGTCCCCAAGGTGTCTCTTTAAAACAATGGCGAGCGGGAGAAATTGTCATAAATCCCCAAGATGAGGGATTCGTCTGGATTGGCGATCGCTGGTATCGTGGCAAAACTCGTCTGATTAATCAAAATGGGAAGCTTCTTGCTGTTAATCAAGTGGACATTGAGGATTATCTCTATAGTGTCGTAGGAGCAGAAGCAATCCCTAGTTGGCCTTTGGAGGCCTTGAAAACTCAAGCTGTGGCGGCGCGGACTTATGCACTGCATTTAAAATCAAAATCCACTAGCAAATCCTTTGATTTAGATACCACCACCGCAACTCAGGTTTATAAGGGTCTAAATAGTGAATATTCCACTACCCATGAGGCTGTTACGGCAACTTCGGGGCAAATTATGACCTATAACAATGTACCAATTTTAGCCGTTTTTCACTCTTCTTCCGGTGGTCATACCGAAAATGTGGAGGATATTTGGACTCAAAGATTGGCCTATTTGCGCGGTGTTACGGATTATGATCAATCCGCTCCCGTTTATCAGTGGAATACTTCCCTTTCTCGCAACGATCTCAGTCGTCGTATTAGTGGTGTAGGAAATGTTAAGTCTTTTATTCCCCAAAAAACCACTCCCCAAGGACGAGTTTTAAGTATCAAGGTGGTTGGCGATCGGGGCGCAAAAGTGGTAAATGGTTCAACCTTGCGGGAAGCGCTCAATTTGCGCAGTACCTTGTTTAATATTTCTGCCAGTGGTGGCAATTTTCAAATTAGTGGTCGGGGTTTTGGCCATGGTCTCGGTTTAAGTCAATGGGGAGCTTATGGTTTAGCGAGCCAAGGTGCGAATTATCAGCAAATTTTGGGCCATTATTACCAAAATGCAACCTTATCTCAACTTTAATTTATCGGAGTGGGGTGATATTTTTCACCCCAATTATAGTTAAACCAAATAATAATGAGACACTAATTGTTACAATAAGATATAATAATGTCATCAAGAGATGTTCCACTGGGAGCATACATTCTGGCTCTTTTTAAAGCAGAAAAATCATGTTCTATATCATTTAAATCAGGAGAATAAG
>JAABRE010000010.1 GCA_011391125.1 Synechococcales cyanobacterium S06 | reverse complement strand
TTGATGTCTTTTACCCTGATTTCGACGAAAGTCCTTGACTAATTTAAACTTTTCAATTAAACTGTTTAACATATTTTTGGAAATCAAAAAAATAGTGTTATCTTTTTGATTTTATCAAGAAAAGATCACTATTATATTTTTTTTTACCCCCGAGAATGAAAACACCCTGCTTTAATAGACCTCTTGCGAAACTAAAAATGACTTTATTGTCATACTGATTGTAACGTAGTGAAGCGAAGTATCTCGGAGATTCTTCGCTCGCGCTCAGAATGACAGTTTTTCGTAGTTTCGCAAGAGGTCTAATGATGTCATCATTAACTGAACCACATAAACAATCATCTAAAGAAGTACCGATAATTTCGTTGGTGTTGCCATTCAGAATAACGTTGTCTAAATCTCCAGTGTCAGCTCCACTAATATATTCTCCACGAATTTGTAAACTGGTTAAGTTAGATAATACAGATTGAAACTCAGATTCAGTGGGGACAGTACCATTTAGCTCTCCAATTTTCCAGCCGGCTGTTGCACTTAATAACACATTATAAGAAGTCCAACTTGTAGTGCTAGGGACAGGTAAATCAATGACCAGTGTTATCCCCTTACTAGACCTCTTGCGAAACTAAGAATAAAATCAATTTTCCTACAGAAAGCGTCAATTTCTTTACCTATTACCTATTACCTATTACCTGACTTCTGCAAGAAGTCTACTAATTAAAATTACGTCTGGTGCATCATATACAGGATCATCACTACGTCGCAGATCGAATTTTAAGCTTCCGCCAATAGAATCAGACTGATTACCTAAAAATTTGGACGGTGCACTAAAATACCAATCTATTCCCTGACTAGCGTCAACTCCGTGAATGAATCCACCAGTATTGCCACCACTAGCAACATAAGTTGGAGTTGTGCTAGTCGGATCGCCTGTTAATTGCCAACCATCACTATTCGTACTAAAATCGCTTATAATCGCCATAATTTTCTTGATAACTTTAATATCTACTAGAAAAGCATTTTCATTTAGCTTTTGTCAGTGAGACAAAGTAATAAAAAGTAACAAAAAGTAGCAACTTTTTTTCTGTAATGCTATGATTTACTCTAACGATCGAAAAGGTTTAACAATGGAGGCCTAAACAATGCTTACTAAAGCTGAAGGAATCTATCGTAATGGTCAAGTTGAATTGGTAGAATTACCTACTAATATTCCTGAAAATACACGGGTTATGGTAACTTTCACTGAGTCAGAAGCGATCGCATTAGCTACCCATAATATTGACCAAACACAAGCCGAGTTATTACAGGTAAGTTTTGCTACCTTTGCTGAAGATTGGAATAGTCCAGAAATGAGTATCTATGATGATTATGATACAGCCAAAGCCCATATTTAATAAGAGTTGTAGGGATATTTTTACATTTAACATTAATTATAAAATGCCATAAATGTTGATGAAGCTTTCTGTATTGTCGAATTGCTATTAGATGACGATCGCCAATTAAATGATATACAAGAAACCATTTTCCGTGAATGTTGGCAAGGCAGACAATCTTATGAGGAAATCGCTACACTTCATCAATACGATCCTGAATATATTAAATCAACTGGGGCTAAACTTTGGCAATATTTATCTCAAGTCTTTGGGGAAAAGGTAAAAAAAAGTAATCTTCACTCAGTAATTAAACGCTATTTAAGAAAACAACATATAATTTTTAATCGTAATGTAGAAGTTAATCTCAATGGTGCTAATAGTAGAGGTTATAATATTAATGTAGAACACACAATAAATCATCTTAGTCAAACAAATTTATGTCATCCTGATACACAAGAATTAAATAAAATTGACGAATATTCTCAGAGAGAAACTGCCCTAGAAAATAATCAATATTTAGGCAAAGAGATTGAAAAGAAAATTACTGAAATACTCTTGAAAGCCGGGGTAATTTTTTTTGCCAATCCTAATTTACCGCTAAACTTATCAGAAAAAAAACCCCCGTATCAACTTAATTTTGTAATTTGTTATGGGGGAAAATTAGGAATGATGGTAATTAATTTAGAAAAATTACCTTCACAAGAAACGCCAAATAACCAAAGCGATCACTTATTATTAAATTCCGGTATTTGTTTAGTAAAAATTATGATTATCAGAGATGTTATGAAGAAGGCGATCGCCTAGTGACAGAATTTTTGGAGATACTAAAAGAAGCATAAGCGGTTTAACTATTATTTGTAAAAACTTAATGATGTGGATCAGTTTTATGCAGTGATTCTAAAAGAATTTTAAAGTAATATATAGAGCATATAGTAATTCCAAATAAAAATTAAACAAAAGTTTTTAGTTTGTTGTTGGACTTTAGTCCTAAGAAGCGCTAAAGCGCAACTACGAACCTATTTTTCAACTGTTCTAATCTTAATTTACATTACTATAGTAAGAAATGTGCAAGGTTAATTGGCTTACTCCAGCACATTTTTAATGGTTAATGAGCAACAACGGGAGTTAACCATTGCTCAGTTTTAGAACTCCAGACAACAGTAAATTTAGTTTGAGGGATAGAGCATAGGGCGGTAGTTTCCCCTTTCTTGTTGCTAAACTCAATCTCAAAGACTCCGTCTTCATAGTCGTCTATGATCGCTCCCTGCTCTCCTTTTCTTAGGCTAAATTCTGGAATGTCTGTTAAAAGTTCGATTACATCAAATAGTTCTGGTTTATTCATCTTTCTATAATATATAAGGTTGTTAATTGGGCTACACTGCTATGGGGTTTAACTATCCATCCAGTCCTGACTTTTTCTTTTTGCCCTTCATAATTTCCTAGTATTTCTAAGTCAACTTGAAATATTCTCCCGTATTCGTTGGGTTGACGTTCTACGGTATTGGCAGTTAAGGCTTTTTCTCTTATCTGCTGTTCAAGAAAATCATAATTATCTTGAGTATATCCCAAGTGTCTTTGAAACATATAGGCTTTATCTCCACCTAATGGGTGATTAGTATTTAGGGCATATTTAGGTATTTTGGCAGGAGGTATGAAAATACCAGTTACAATATCTTTTAGTTTCATAATAGTTTTATAAAATAAAAAATAAAATTATTACTTTTATCTTGAGTGAAAATATCTAAAATATCAATATAATTACTACTGCCTTCTTCAGTATCCTAGGGTGGGCAATTATTTTAACTCATTATATAGCAGTCGTCGCGGAGTCAGTCGTAGCACAGAAGAACACTCTCAAAATAAGCATAAGGGGGGGACAATGTCCTAACTATCCCGTTCTTTGCTATATTAACTTAAATCTTATTTAATTGCCCTGCCCTACTAGGAGAAATTATTTATCCATTATTAATTTTATTTTGTAGGGAAGGGAGAGATAATGATAGGATTAAAATAATTAGAAATAAGACTAAACCCATGGTACAAGCATAACTTATTTCTAGTTTACTAAATGCCTGATCATATAAATAATAAACCACGGTTTTAGAACTATTTAATGGTCCACCTTTTGTCATAATAAATATCTCTTCAAATACTTTCGTAGCGGAAATTGCCGAGATTACTGTTACTAATAATAAATAGGGTTTCATTAACGGTACAGTAATATCCCAATGTCGAATTATGCCATCAGAACCATCCATGGCCGCTGCTTCATATAAGTCCTCGGGAATCGACTGTAAACCCGCTAAATAAATGACCATATAATAACCTAAACCCTTCCAAATTGTTACTAGCATTACACTCCAAATTGCTAAATTTGGACTGGTTAACCACTGGATTTTTTCCATTCCTAATACTTGTAAAAATTGGTTGATAATTCCGTTAGATGCATATAAAGCTTTCCAAGCAATTCCTGCTACTACTAAAGAGACAATTACTGGTGTATAATAAAAGGCTCTAAACCACGTAATTCCCTTTAATTTTTGGTTAACTAAAATGGCTAATCCTAATGGTAAAATTGCTAAAATTGGCACAACAACTATTAAATATAACAGGGTATTTTTTAACGTTTGTAAGAAAAGTTTATCTTGACTTAATCTTTGAAAATTGGCCAAACCAATCCATTGCGGAGCTTTTGTTAAATCGTATTCATAACGGGTAAAACTTAACATAAATGCTTGTAAAGCTGGCCAAAAAATTGTTAAAGTTAAGATAATTAAGGCCGGAATTAAAAATAAATAGGGAGTTATTTGAACTTTGCTAGATTTATTATTCGACATAAGGACAAGGGGGATTTTAGTATTTTTGAGCAGTAAATTTGATTATTTTGTATTAAAAATAACTGTTAAAATTGCCTAATAATCGTTTAATTTTAAGTTATCAATTATATGTGATGGGAAGCTTATGTTTCAATCTTTAAGTTATCCAGAATCAGTTTTTGAGATTTGGGAAGATCGAACCTCTACTATATCAACTTTAATGAGTCATTTACCTGGTATTGCTTACCGTTGTCGTAACGATTCTAACTGGACCCTAGAATTTGTTAGTGATGGTTGTTTTCACTTGACTGGTTATTACAGTCATGATCTTATTGCCAATAAAATCATTAGCTATAATAGTTTAATTCATTCCCAAGATCAAGAATTAATCTGGGCACAAGTTCAATGTGCTTTAAGAAATAAAAAATCATACCAATTAGAATACCGTATTTTTACTAAAAATGGTGAAGAAAAATGGGTTTGGGAAAAAGGTTGCGGTGTTTATACTATTTCAGGTGAATTGCTATATCTAGAAGGATTTATTACGGATATTACTGAACATAAACGTATCGAAAATGAACTTCGTCTTTTACAAAATTTAACCAAAAGTATTATTAATGCTGATGATTTTGAAGCTGCTTTACAGGTAGCTTTAACTAAAATATGTGAGACAACTAATTGGGATTTTGGTGAGGTTTGGATTAAAAATAATGAGAATTTATTAGAGTTAAGTAAGGCCCATTATATTAACCCGAAAAAACAAGATAATTTAGCACAATTTAGGTTTTATAGTTATGATTATACTTTTTCGGCCGGGATTGGCTTACCGGGTAAAATTTTGGCCACTAAACAATGTCAATGGATGAAAGATGTTTCCTCAGAAAAAAGTTTTAAACGCTTTAAATTAGCGCAAAATTTTGGCTTAAAAGCTGGTTTTGGCTTGCCGATTATTGCTAATGATCAAGTTTTAGCAGTTTGGGTCTTTTTCCTTAGTCAAGCTTGCTCAAATGATGAACATTTAATTAAATTAGTTTCAACCATTACTTTACAATTAGGAGAGTTATTTTTGCGTAAACAAAAGTCAGAAAAATTAGAAGAAAGTGAACGACGTTTAACCTGTTTAATTGATACCATACCGGGGATTTTTTTTACTTCTAAAAATGCGCCAGATTTTCCTCTTACTTATATCAGTAAAGGTTGTGAAAAATTAACCGGTTATACCAGTCAGGAATTGATTAATGACCGAGCTAATTTTTTTGATTCTCTTACTCATTCTGATGATTTACCATTGGTATTAGAAACTTTAAAATTTAGTATTATTAATAAAGAAAATTATGCCCTTGAATATCGTATTTTTACTAAAAATGGTACAGAAAAATGGGTTTGGGAAAAAGGTTATCCCGTGTTAGATAATGACGGTAACGTTATTAGTATTGAGGGTTTTATTACTGATATTACAGATCGCCATAATATGGAAAATGCTTTAAGACAAGCGGAAGCCAATTATCGAGATATTGTGGAAAATGCGATGGAAGGTATTTTTCAAACGACTCCAGAAGGTAAATATATTACGGTTAATCCAGCTTTAGCAAAAATTTATGGCTATAATTCACCACAAGAGTTAATTAATAAAACCATTGATATTGAAAATCAATTATATGTGAATCCAAATCGTCGTCAAGAATTTATTAATTTATTAGAAAAATACGAAAGTTTATCTGATTTTCAATCCCAAGTTTACCGTCAAGATGGTAGTATTATTTGGATTTCTGAAAATGCTCGGGCCGTGAGAAATTTAGAGGGCAAATTACTTTATTATGAGGGAACAGTTGAGGATATAACTATTGCTAAACAGCAAGAAAATAGTTTGCATTTAAAAGCTTCCTATGATGAATTAACGGGATTGGCAAAAAGAACATATTTAATGGAAAACTTAGAAGCTGCTATTTTAAAACATGAGGAAAATCAGGATTATCAATTTGCAATTTTGTTTTTAGATCTGGATCGTTTTAAGTTAGTTAATGATAGTTTAGGGCATTTAATTGGCGATCAATTATTAATTGCGATCGCCCGTCGTTTAGAAGATTGTGTGCGTAATAAGGATACGGTGTGTAGGTTAGGAGGAGATGAATTTGTTATTCTGTTAGAAAATGTGAAAGATATCAAAAATGTTATTCAGGTAACGGACCGTATTTTAGAACAGTTAAAAATTCCTTTTAAATTGGAAAAACACCACGTATTTAGTGGTTGTAGTATCGGTATTTTCTTTAGTAATATTCTCAATTATTTGATGTTTATCAAACAAGAAAAGGGAGAACTAAAAATTACTGGTGAAGAAATACTACGCTATGCAGATTCTGCGTTATATCATGCTAAGAAAATGGGTAAAGGATGTTATCAAGTTTTTGATGATACCATGCAAGAAAATGCCTTGGCTAAGTTGGAATTAGAATACGAATTACGACAAGCAATTAGTTTAGCTGATTTTGAGATTTACTATCAGCCCATTGTTAATTTATCTACTAATAAAATAGTCAGTTTTGAAGCTCTTTTACGTTGGAATCATCCCAGTCAAGGGCTACTTTCTCCCCAAGATTTTATGGATTTAGCGGAAGAAAGTGGTCTGATTATTCCTTTGGGAAAATGGGTGTTAGAACAAGCTTGTTTTCAATTAAAAACATGGCAAACTCAATCTCATAATCAGGACTTAATGATTAATATTAATCTCTCAGAAAAACAGTTTGCTCAACCAAATTTGCTAGAATTAATTACCGAAATTTTAACAAAAACTGGTTTAAAAGGTGAGCATTTAAGATTAGAAATTAGCGAAAGTTGTTGGTTACAAAATATCGATTCAGCTAAGTCGAAATTGCAGGAACTTTCTGACCAGAAAATTAAGCTCTGTGTTGATAATTTTGGTACGGGTTATTCCTGTTTAAATTACCTTTATCAATTCCCCATTCATGCTTTAAAAATTGACCCTACTTTTGTTAAACAAATTGAAACCGAATGGGGTAAATTTGAAATCGCTAAGGCTATTTTTATGTTAGCTAATAATTTAGGAATGGAGGCGATCGCCACGGGAGTTGAAAATAAAAATCAATTAACCAAAATTAAGGAGTTAAATTGCCATTTAGGCCAGGGTTATTTATTTTCACCCCCGTTAAAAAGTTCAGAAATATTGTTATAAACAGATAAAAAATTAAAAAAACGATTTCTGAATTTGATCAATCACCCATAATTTATCTTAAAATTACCCTAATCTAACATTTATTCCTCTTCATATTCATATTCATATTTTCCTTCATATTCATAGTCTTCATGATATTCCTCTTGATCTTCCTCTTCAGCTTCATAGTCCTCCTCATATACTTCTAAATATAACAATTTAGCAGCTTGTTGTTTAGCCTCTTTTTTACTTAATCCTTTGCCTGTTTTCACTATTTCTTGATTATCTTCATCAGATAACTGTCCCAGACAAATAAATTGTTTATCCTCTTCTTCGTAGGAATAAATAGGCGGATTCCAGCGTTGTTTTTGACAAAAGTTATTTAATAAAGGGATATAATTTGTGCTATCTATTTCCTCCTTTATTTCGCTAACTTTTGTCAATTCTTCTAGGTTTTTTCGCTCTAATACTGTTACTAATTGCTGCTCTTGATAAGCTTTTAACCAATTTAAAGAAGCTTGATGTTTTGCTTCTTTTTTGGAAGTGGCGATGGCCGGTGAGCAGGTAGTCAATTGTTGTTTTCCATCATCACTAACAGCCCAACAAACAAATTTTTGATTGATATTTTCTTCGATATAAGAGGCCGAATACCCTTCTTTTTGGGTTAAAACTGTTAAAACCATTGTCGCATCTTGTGGTTGCTGTTCTAATCGAGATAACACAGTTTCGTGAATTTCTTTGTATTGCTGTTTGAACCAAAGATAATATAAATCAAGGGAAGTTAAGGTTTTTAAACGATTTTGAACCTCATATTTTAGGTGATCAATTTTATCACTTTCAGCAGCATATTCAAGGAGTTTAGAAAAATCTTGGGGAGACAATTTTGCCCAACTTTTATAATTAATTTGACGTTGATAAGTTTGTTGTCGACTATCTTTATAAGAATCGTTTTTAAAGTCCCTTAAACCCCGACTATAACGATTAATATAATTACTAAACTCAATTAAATTATCCTCTGAATAGGGCGATTTTTCCCCCTTTATAACAGCTTTGATTATCCGATGATTAAGATAATCAGCTACCCTTCTAATCGGGGAAGTAAAATGACAATAACTATGTAAAGCTAAAGCATAATGGCCATTATTAATCGGGTGATATTCCGCCGGATTTAACCAAGATTGTAACCTTTTTCTAATTAAATCTTCTTGGTTTAATTCCATCAACTCCTGTAAAATTACATCCTGTTGAGGTGCTTCTGAATTAGTAGTATGATTCCTAAATAAGGCGGGAATTTTTGACTTTCTGAAATATTCAGCGATCGCCAGATTAGCTAAGATCATAAATTCCTGAATAATTTGTTGGGAACGATAGATCATTTTGGGTTGTAAAATACCATTTTCATCTAAGTAACCCAAGGGAGTATTCCGACATCCTAAACTACCATTTTTGGCCCGCTTATCTTGTAATTTTTGCGCCCAAATATTGAGATATTGTAACTGAAGATAAAAAGGGTGATCTGCTTCTAATAAAGCATCATCAACTTCCTCATAAGCAAACTTTTTCAGACTGGTTAATTGGGTTTGTGAAATCTCAGTATTTTTAAGATTTGCTTGTTCATCAAGGGTCATTTTAATAGTAATAGTTGGTCTCAGTTCTCCCTCTAATAAACTACAAAAATTTTCTGACAATTTTCGCGGTAACATGGGGTCATTTTTTCTCGGCAAATATAAGGTTTCTACCCTAACTAAAGCCGCTTTATCTAAGGGAGATTCAAAGGGAATAACCGAGGTAATGTCAGCTATATGGACAAAAACTTGACAACTTTTCGGATAAACCTTAATCCATAAAGCATCGTCTAAATCCTTTGATTTTATATCATCAATGGTAAATCCTTCTACTTTGGGACGTTGTAAAATATCAGTTGGTAAACTCAAATTTTCAGCTTGTTCAATTTCTTCTGGTAAAAATATTCTCTCTTTCATCTTAATTTACTGCCCTATCTATCTGTATTTTTAAGTTAGTTAATGTGCCCGAATTATCTAAAATAATCTTAGCATATCTTGTCTTAAATTCAAGAGGTAACTGATTTGTGATCCTGTTTTGTGCTTCCGTTAAAGTTAAATTATTTCGTTTCATTAACCGTTCTTTTTGCTGTGCTTCTGTACAAGTTACCACCCAAATTTCGGTTACTAAATCTGTCATCTTAGCTTCAAATAATAAGGGAATAGCTAAAACAATAATCTCCTCATTTAATTGAGCAATTCCTGTGACTAATTTTTCCCTAACAAAAGGATGAATTTTCGCTTCTAACCAGCTTTTTTCCGTCGAATTATTAAAGATAATAGCTCCTAAAGCTGCTCGATCTAATTCCCCATTAGCTAATCTAATATTTGCCCCATATCTGTTAAAAATTTGTTCTAAAATAGGGGAATTATTATTAACTGCTTCCCTCGCTAATAAATCAGCATCTAAAATAGGCAACTTATATTTTTCTTGTAAATAATTTGTTACCGTAGTTTTACCTGTAGCAATACCACCAGTTAAACCAATTATGCGTTTACTGTTTAATTTATGTGCCATTTCCCCTTGATAAATAGATGTTTTTAAGGTATATATAAAAAATAACCAAGGAACTTCCTTGTTTTAATTTACGTCTCTGACTTTAAAGTATATTAACCTAAGCGAAAATAATTATGTCTAAGCAAAATTCTTCTTTTTTTGGATCAACCCGTAAAAGTCTATTTTATAGCCTATTATCTATCGTAACAGCCTTGACAGTTTCTGTCGCTACACCTGGAGCTAGTTACGCCTTCTCTTGGATAGATTTATTAATGCAAGGAGTACAAGTTATTCAGTTATCTACCATGTCTGATCAGGATGAAGTCTCACTTGGCAGACAAATTAATCAGCAAGTCGTCTCCAAATATCCACTTTCTAATAATCGCGAACTTACCAACTATATTAACGAAATCGGGCAGAATTTAGCTAGAAATAGCACTCGGCCGAATATTCCCTATACTTTTCAAGTGGTAAATGATAAAAGTATCAACGCTTTTGCCACCATGGGCGGTTTTGTTTATGTTAACACTGGTTTAATCGCCACAGCAGACAATGAAGCCGAATTAGCCGGAGTAATCGGTCACGAAATTAGTCATATTGCAGCCCGTCATTCCCTTAAACAAATGAGAGAACAGGCAATCGCTCAAGGGTTGGTTTCGGTAGCCGGTTTGGATCGCAATACTGCCGTACAATTGGGATTACAAGTCGGGTTTCAACTTCCTCGCAGTCGGGGTGATGAATTAGAAGCCGATCAACTTGGCTTGAATGATTTGGCCAAATCTGGTTACGCACCCATCGGTATGGTAACTTTTTTCGACAAACTCTTAAAAGCTCAATCAGGTGGTAGTTCTCCGAGTTTTTTAAGCACTCACCCAGCGACAGATGATCGCATTGCCCGTTTACAAGCAAGTATGAATCCAGCAACAGCGAAACAAGGTAACGGTTTAGATTCACAAGCTTATAAAGCCAAATTAAGACAATTAACCACTAATTATTAATTAAACATGATAAGAATAAGGCGTAATACCTTCTTCTAAAGTCCTAATTCTGACGGCTTTTGATTGGGAATTAGCCTGATATACTTTCTTATTAGTAATATCATATCCAGTTAACCAACCACTGTAGGGATGATAAACTCCAGTATCAATATCTAACCACCCTTTTCCTGTTACTAATTGACCCGGTTCTACGTTAGGAAAAGTGAACGTGATTGAATGACCAATGATAATTAATTTATCGGAAAAATAGGGTTTATTCATATTATGAAACTCCCCCCTAATCCAGCACAATTGTTCTGAAGTTTGTTGTTTTAAGGGCATACGGGGATGAACCCCTGCATGAACTAAAAAAACATCCCCTAAATCTCGATATACTGGTAATTCCCTCATCCAATCTAAATGTTGGTAGGGAATTTCGTTGTGATAACTAGCTAAAGTGGTATTTCCCCCTGCTTTTAGCCAAAAATCCAAGTTATGTGGGTTAATTTTGCCATAACCCACCGTAAATAGCAGAATTTCCTCATGGTTTCCTAACACACAGGGGTAATCGTGATCAATGACAAACTGCACCACCTCGGCACTTTTGGGACCGCGATCGATTAAATCGCCCAAAAAATAAATTTGATCATCCTTGCCAGGGGCGATCGCCTCTAATAATTGCATTAAAGTATCAAAATGTCCATGAACATCACCGATCACAATGCGACGTTGATTCATAAAAATAAAGTTTAAATTATTAAATTGATCATAAAATTAATCTAAATCAATTTGGTAAAAAAATGACAACTACAGTAAAAATTAACATTCTGAAAACAGCGACTCAAGCTGCTTGGATCGAACAAGCAATTAATAATTTAGACACAATTTTACTAGATCATTCCCATTGTGAACGAAAAGCGGCTTCTTGTGCTTTAAACTTAATGTTTCGTTACCCTTCTAATAGTTATTTAGTCCGTCAATTAACCCCAATTGCCAAAGAAGAATTAGAGCATTTTGAACAGGTAAACGACTGGTTAGAACGTCGAAAAATACCTTTAGCTCCCTTAAATTCGCCACCCTATGGAGCAGAATTAAAAAAGCTAATTCGTCACCAAGAACCAGAGCGACTGCTTGATTCCTTGCTCATATCAGCCTTAATTGAAGCGCGATCCCACGAAAGATTAGGGTTATTAGCACAACATTGTCCCGAACCAGAATTAGCCGCATTTTATCATAGTTTGATGGAATCAGAAGCGAGACATTATGGTATTTATTGGTTATTAGCAGACCATTATTTTGACAGAGAAATAGTGAAAAAAAGATTAGAGGAATTGGCGATAAAAGAGAGCGAAATTTTAACTCATTTATATTACCAACCACGAATACATAGTTAAGGAATAATTATGTATTCTTCGGCCTTTTTTAGATCGCTAAAGCGCAACAACCAACCTATTTAATAAATTAACCATGAACAAAAATTATCGGGATTTTTTGATTAGGAATTGGCAAGAAAAAGACAGATATTTAGCAGCAGAAATAATTAAAACTGTCTTATTAGAATATGGTCTGCCATGGCAACCTGAATCAGCAGATTTAGATGTCCTAGAAATTGAGAAATGTTACTTAGAAAAAGGCGGCGAATTTTGGGTAATTGAACAGAATAATATGCTCGTAGGAACTGCGGCCTATTATCCCATTTCTAGGGGCAATAAAGCCGTAGAAATTAGAAAAATGTATCTTTTACCGAATGTGAGAAAACAAGGTTTAGGACAGTATTTATTAGAGGAATTAGAACAGGAAATTATTAGCCAAGGATTTAAGGAGATTTGGATTGAAACCGCTAGTATTTTAAAAGAAGCTGTTATTTTGTACGAAAAAAATGGTTATTTACCTGCTTCGGGAGTCGAAACAAAAAGATGCGATTTAGTTTACTGTAAAGTAATTAAATAATAACAGTAGGTGGGCAGTGCATCGCCCTACAATTGTTGTTCATTTAATAATAAATATTTATTTAATATTACAAAAGGAGGCCAATTTGGGCGTAATTTATATAGGAGATCGCAGTGCCGGAAAAACCCATTTAGCTACCGAATTAGCTAACCCAAATAATAATTATGTTAGGGTAAATTCTAGTTATTTTAAAAATGCGCCAACAGCGACAGATGCCCAAAATTCTATTTATAATAAAGCCATGGAATTACAAATTCAGTTACCCAGTGGTAACAAACAATTAATCTTAGATTGGATTGATACACCGGGAGAAATTTGGCGAAAACATTGGCAAACTGAAAAGCAATCTGAATGGCAACATTTCCTAAATACCCTTAAACAAACCGAAGGAATAATATTAGTATTACCACCATATCGACAGATAATAACAGCCAATAATATTAATCGAGATGACTTTATTACCGAGAAACAATGGTGTAATCGTTTTAATCGTTGGGTTAACTTCTTTCGTTATGAATGTCCCCAAATACGTCATTTATTACTGTGTTTAAATAAAGCAGATTTATTTTGTGATTATGAACAAGAAGGGCAAAAATTAGGGTATCTTCCCTATAATTCACCGCTGAATTGGCAACAAAGAAATAGTTATGTCATGCAGAGATATTTTCGCCCTATTTCTCCACAAATTCAGCAATTAAACCAGAGTATTAGTGGGTTATCAGTGAGGTGTTTTATTACTAGCATTTATAACCGGAATCTGTTAGAATTACCTTGGATTTATTTAGGTAGTTTTTTAAATTAATTAACAGAAATCCGATTTTTTGAAAAAATCGGATTTTTAGATACTAAAATGGAGGTTAAAATTATGGGTAATATTTGTGTAATTGGTCCGAGAAGATCAGGAAAAACCACTTATTTAGCAGCTTTGGCTCATTCTTATTCCTTACAAAAAAATAAGCAAAAATTAACTATAAAACCCTTAAATGATGAATCAAAAAAATTACAAGATAAAGCACAAGATATTATTTGTCAGGGATTTTCCTTTGAACCAACAGTAATAGGAAGTGTGATTAAAAATGTCGATGATTTACCTTATTTTTCCTTTAAAATTGATATTAATAGCGGTTTTTTAAGGAAAACTGAACCAATACAATTAAACGTCAGAGATTATCCCGGAGAAGTGTTTGAAAAAATAGCCGAACCAAATTTAGCGGATGAAATACATAAGGAATTTATTGAGGAATGTTTGATGAATGATGTCGTTGGTTGTATGATTTTATTAACGGCTTGGGAAGCGGGAGCAGACAGTTTTTATCGACGAGTAATGAGTCGGTTTATCGAGTTAATGGATCAAAAAGATCGTTTAAAAAATTTACGTTTGTCCATCGCCATGAGTAAATCAGAAAGGGGCGAAATTTGGCCTGGAAGACTCGATCCAGAAACGGATTTATTTAACCTACATTTACCAACAATGACCTTAACTTTAAAAGATTTAATTCCCCAAGAAAACTTACGTTTTTATGCACTCTCAACCTTCGGAGTTTTAGAGCAGAAAATTGACCCTCGGCCTAATCGAATCGATGCCATGGGAAAAGAAGGTCAAGAATCATATTTAAGGGATGCTGCAGCATGGAAACCCTATAATATTATTGAACCTTTATATTGGTTAAGTACCGGAAAATAAACTCAATATAGAAATCAGATTTTTTCAAAAAATCTGATTTCTGGTTAATTAAAATTAGGAAAATCATGTTTAATTGGATCAAAAATAAAGCAAATAATGGGTCTTCAAACTATCAAGATCAAAACGTAAATATTAGAATTGTCGGACCAAGGGGATCGGGAAAAACAGGTTATATGGCGGCATTGGCATATTGGCCAAATGCTAAATCTGATAGTCCCGTCGAAAGTGTTACACCTATTGGTGAAGAAACTAGCAAACTAATAGAAAATGCCCAAAATATTTTAGAACAAGGACTAGACTTAGAACCAACGAGATTGGATTCAAAAGTAGAAGAAGTTAAGGATTATACAATTACAATTACGGTAAAAAATAAATATCAATGGCAAAATGGAGTTAAAATAAATGTCAATTGTAAAGATTATTCGGGAGAATTTTTTAGGGATTTAATTAATAAAAAAGGCGATCCTTTATTGGAAGATTATTTAGACGATTGTTTACAAGCTTCGGGAATAATGTTTTTATTAGACGGAACAAGTTATCGAAGCGATCGAGAATATGCGGCCGGTTTAGAGAAATTTTTATTAGCATTAGATCAGACAGATTTAGAAAATAATAAACGGAGAATTGCCCTAGTTTTAACCAAATGTGAGCAATCAGAATTATGGATTAATCGCGATTCACCAGCCAAATTAACGCAATTACGTTTTCCTCAAGTTTATCAAAAATTACAGAATTGGGCTAACTTAAAAACCGGCGAAGTTGAATATTTTGTTACCTCAGCTTTTGGGGTTTTAGGGACTAATTTTCCCGAACCAAATTCCCAAAAAATAGAGCGCAATCGTGAAGGTACAAAATCAATAATTAAAAACCCAAGACGTTGGCGGCCATTTGCTTTAGTAGCGCCAATTTATTGGTTAAGTACAGGTCAAAGAAATAAGGATTTAGAACAATGAAAGCTAACTATAATGTAGAAGTTGATGTCTTAACAATTAGTTGGAGTGAGGCGGAAATTGATGAAAGTGACTCAGTTAGTCCGGGAGTTATTTTAGATTATGATTTAGAAGGAAATGTAATTGGAATTGAGGTATTAAATGCCTCTAAAAAAATTAAAAACTTTAACCCTAATTTAAAAAAATATTCTCCTCTTATTAAAGGTAGTTAGGGGAAAAAAATATCATAATCAACTTAATTTACATAACATTACTGATTAGGAAATAAGGCAATTATGCAGATAGAAATTCACGAATTTAGTACCGGTATTACGGTGGAAGGTAATGAAAATAATTGGTTTTCCAGAGGTTTCACTGGCAAATATATGAACGCAACACTTGAGGAAATTCCTGCCGTAGTTCAAAAAGCCATTAGTAATCGGGAGTTTGCCGTTGCCGAAAGAGCTTCTACAGATAATCCTACCCTGATAGCCAGAGAAATAGGGGATAAACAGGAAGAATGGTCAGTTATAGCCGTTGTTACCAGAGCTAGGGATGATTTTGGGCGATATTTGTCCGTTTATCGCTATTTTTTGACCGAAGGAAGGGGAAATATTGCCACAATTTTGCGTTGGATGAATAATAAACCTTTAGTTTTTAATCCCTTTGATCTTAAAGACATAGGTCAAGTTCATCATTATAGTTATCAAGAAAATACGACAATTCCCATTAATAATTTTCAGGAGTTTATTACAGAAGAAATCCCAGTTATTATTCCTTTTAATAAATCTTGTCCTCCTTTAATTATTAATAGTATTGCCCAGGAAAAAGCTGGCGACAAATTAATAGCTTGGGCCTATAATGTGACGGGTTTAGAAGTACCAAAAAGTTTTTATGTCATTTATCCAGCAAGTGGAGAATCTGAGGAAAATTTACGCAAAATTATTAGTAATCAGTCTAATAACGATGGGAAAATAATTAGTGGGGAAGGAATAAAAAAAGCGATTAGTGGTTTAATCAGCAGAGATAAGGTTAAATTAGAGCATTTACAAACCTTAGAAGAAGCTTTAACTAATGAAGATATTGAGCCTAAATATTGGGAAGAATTCTTTAATAGTAGGGGAGCAAAAGATGCCATTTCCCAAAAATTATATAGCGCTCAAATGGTGCGTTTATTAACCTTAAAAGCCATGTTTATTCCTGATAGTTTACCTACGTTTTTATACTGGATGGAAAATCGTCAAGGGAAAGATCAGGAGCATTGGGAAACTTCTTTAATATTTCAAATTAATATTGCTCAGGAATTGCGTCCGATTGTCGAAAATGCCCCTCAATTATCAGCTAAAATTGAGGCGGGAATTACACTGATTTTATTGCGGTTATTAGATGAACCAGAATTATTAAATAGTCTAGTTAAATTATTAAAAAATAAGCAGGGAATTTGGGGTAATTCTTATCGTTATGGTATCAGAAATTATTTAGAGAATGATCTAAATTTAATGCCTAAATTTGCCCGTTTACAACAGTCTAATTTAACAGAGGAATTAGAAAAACTAGAGTTTAAATTAAAAAATGATCAAGATTGGGAGCAAATATTTAATGAATTGACTAATTTTTGGCAATATAATGTTAGAAAAGATATTATAGAAAAATATCAAGTTTGGGCGGAATTATTTGAACAGTTCAAAGATTATAAATTAGCAGCACTTTTCTATCAAATATCATTTAATCAAGTACCTAAATCCGTATTTGGTAAACTATGTAAATTTAGTTGGGGTACAAATTTTAAAACGACTATATATACGATAACTGTTTACAGAGAAGTGGATTTATTAGAGCATAAAATTCTTGAATTAATTAATATTTTGCAAATAATTGTTAGTTACCTGATTAAGGGTTTGCAACTGCTTGATGATTACAGATACCACCTTTTACTAATATTTATTACCGTGTTAGTAATCCTTAATCTTTTTACCATTTTTATTGTTCGAGAAAATGTTTATGATATTTTTAAAATTATCATCCAAAATAAAGCCAATAACTAAGTTTGAAAAATCAGATTTTTTGTAAAAATCTGATTTCTGACTAACCAAATATCAACTAAATTAATATGAATGAATTAGAGCAAAATATAACCACAGCAATTAAAGGTTTAACCCGTAGAAATAAGATTAAATTAGAACATTTACAAGTTATTGAAACTGCGGTAAGTAACCCTAAATTTGATGATAATTTTTGGTTAAATACCTTTAAAAGTAATGCTAATTTGGCCTTACAAGAGGGAATTTATACCACAGAAATGGTGCGTTTGTTAACCTTAAGATCGCTTATTTTACCCGCAACTTTGCCAGAATTTCTGATTTGGATGTTACAACGGAAAGGAAAAGATCAAGGTCATTATCAGTTATATTTTGACTTTCAAGAACAGGTTTTAACGCTCCTTAAAAAAATGATTAATCAAGCTCCTTATCTCGCCCAAAAAATTGATCAAGGTGTTTTAATAATAATAATTATACTGATTGATAAACCAGAACTTTGCCAAGGTGTTTTGTGGTTATTACAGGATAAAAAAGGCATTTGGGGTAAGTTTTATCAGGATAGAATTAGGCAATATATTGATTATGATTTAACCTTAATGGCGAACTGTTCTCGACAGCAAAATTACCAACAATTAAGCTTAAGTAATGAGCAAAATTGGCTCAAATTATGGCAAGAAATCGGCTATTATTGGCAACCAAATGCCCAGGTAAATTTTCAGGCTAAATATAAATATTTAGCTCAATTATTTGAAGGTTTACAAGATTATCGAATTTCTGCTTTTTTCTATCATATTTCATTAGGAAAAGTTCCTGAAAATGTATTTGGTAAACTTACTAAATATGGTTTTTGTTCTGTGTTATCAACTCAGATTTATAACCTGACAGTTTATCGTTATGTTAATCTAATTGAAGTTTGTATCTTGCCAATTATTACTTTATGTCTCACTTTAAAATTAGATATATTATTTAACTTCATTAAAAATAAAATTATTGAATTTTATTATTATTGTAAGCCAAATATTAGCATAATTTCCTGGAAAGTTACTCAATTTTTTCAAGATTATCCTTTAATTAAAAGCTTTTTAATTAGTTTATTATATTTGTTAATGTGGTTTATTATTTATGTAATTTTTGCCTTGATAACCGCAGAATTAGACTCAGAAATAATTATGATTATTCCGATAATCATGAATGTTCCTTTGGCAATTATTTTTATATTTTTTGGCTCATTTATTAATCATTGGATTGCCTTTATTTTTGCTTATTTGTTTTATTTTTTATATAGATTTATGTGGTTTAAAGATAAATATAATCTAACTTTTAAAGAAAAATTAGGATTAAGAATTAGAGAGTTTTTTGTCTGGGTAATTGTTACAGCAATTTTAGCCAGTGTCATTAGTGTATTGTATAATCTGGTTAGTTTTTAAGCTTATTAATTTATTATTTTTAATAAATCTTAATAAAATTAAATATGATTACGGGACTCAAAACAAGAAAGATAGTGTATAATCTTTTTATCAACTTATTTAAACGTTAAATTAACAACTAAATTGACTAAAATTATAAGTAATTTATGAGAATATACCTTTATATATTAGCGGGAATCACATCAGCTTTAATTGGGTGGAATATTGGCCAAGTATTTCTCTCTGATTTAGGATTATTAAAACGCTTTCCTGAAATGGTTTTATTTCCTTGTATTGCCATTTCTATTGCAGTAGGAATGGTCATTAACGAAATCTTTATTAGTAATCCCACTCGACCAAAACTGTGTCTTAGAAAAGCCATAATTCCCTTTTTTATTGCATTAGGTTTAGGTGCAGTTTTAGGTTTAGTTTCGGGAGGCATTTCTCAAATTTTATTCATACCACAATTGAAAATTCCTGCTCCGATTATTCGGGTAGTTGGTTGGTTAATAATTGGGATTTCTGTCGGTTTAACTGAGGGTTTAACTTGGCGTTGGGAAACCGTTGAAGCTGGCGATCCTAAACGTTTTTGGCGCAGATTTACTGTTAGTTTAATTGGTGCTAGTTTTGCCAGTTTAGTAGCAGCAATTTTGTTTGAATTTTTGCGGACTAAATTAACAGAAATGCCCCCATTTTTACAAGCGGCTGAAGATCCTTTAGGTTTTGCCATTTTAGGTCTATTATTAGGTTTAACATTTAGCTTGACAAATTCTCCTAGTTACTTAGTAGCTTTACGCGCTGGCGCAGGTTTTGAATATACAGGCGATACTTTTTTTGATGAAGAAGAAGCTAATTCTCAACCACAAAAAACCATTAAATTATTGCCATCTTACCCGGTAATTCAGACTAATATTTTAAGCTTTGTTAGTGATAGTGAACAGGAAAAAATTGAGGAGGGATTATCAATTAGATTGCCAGCAAAAGGTAAAATTACCATTGGTTCTGACCCAGATTCCCATGTTTTTATTCCTGATATTCCGCTTCATATTGCCGATTTAGAAATACAGAAAAGGGAAACTTTTTTAATACCTAATCCAAGATTTTTCCGTTTGATTGCCCTTAATGGCAATCGTTTAGGAGGTTCACAAAAAAAAATCACTTTAAAACACAATAATTTAATCACTTTTTACCCTAAAGACGCAGAATTTACCACTAATAAAATCTATCGTTTTGTTTATTATAATCGCTTTTTTGACCCCCAAGGATAATTATGAAAATTACACAAAAATTAGGTTTATCTTTATTAATGTTAAGTGCTTTAATTACCCCGACTTTAGCACAACAAGCTATCATTACAGATACTCCTTTATTTGAGGAAGAAGACGCAACCATTCGAGTTAAAGTTACTGACAAAAATAAAAAGCCAATTATGGGTTTACAGGAGCAAAATTTTCAGATATTTATTGATAATAAACCTGTCAAATTAACTAACTGGAAATCTCCCGAAGTTGCGACTCCACCACCAGCTTACATTATTGTTTTATTGGATATGAGTGGTAGTATGCGCTCTCAAGATAGCGGTAAAAAACGCAAATTAGACGGTGCAATTAACGCAATTCAAGAATTAACTAAAATCACGGCTAAACGCGGTGGAAATACGCAAATTTCCCTTGTTCCTTTCGGGGAAGGTAATGAAAAATGTCAGGGTTATAATGTTAATGATGAAAGTTTAAATAAGTTTTTTTCAGCTGCTGATATTAAGTTACAAAATCAACTAGATTATTTAAAAACCATTGATCCTTGTGCTTCTACTAATCTTTATGACCCCTTAACCAAAGCAGTTAGATTTTTTGCCAATCGTGATAATCCTAACTTTTATCCACCCAAAAAATCAGGTGAAAAACCGCCCAGATTATCTATTATTTTGCTTTCAGATGGTTATCATAATCGCCCGAATGAACAAAAAGACTTTGATACTTTAACCGCATTATTAACTACTTATGACCAAATAATTGTCCATACTTTAGGTTATGGTTTAACCCCCCAAGAATTAGCAAATAAATATAAATTAACTAAACCGGCAACCCGATTTGATGTTAATAAAAAAAGAGTACCAGAAGATGAATTTGTGGATCAAGATAGACTGGCACAAATTGCCAATTTAACGGGGGGGATCGCTGAATTTTCAGGAAAATCAGACGAAATTGCGGCTAATTTAGAGTTATTTCTCAATGCTTTATTAGGGGAATATGAAATTAGTTATACTCAACCTAATGCCGAAAGAGGCTCACAACATCAAGTTAAAGTTAGGATTAATATTCCTGAAAATAAATCAGTTATTAACTCTGAAATAAAGGATTATACTATACCAGTTTTTGGGCGATCACTACCTTTAAATATCCGTTTAATTATGATAGGTTGTATCATATTAATATTAGGTTTAGGAGGAGTTTTACCCTTTTATTTGTGGGGAAAATATTTAAAAAACAAAGCTTAAATTTTTCAAATATAAACAGGATTTCTAAATAACAATTTACCCAAGGTGTTATCCATGATTCAAACTATAACAAGAAAAGAAAACCAAACTATCTTAACGGGGGTGCGTTGGGAAACCTATCAAGCTTTAGCTCTCGATTTGGCAGAAAATCCTAGTAAAAAATTAATTTATGATCAAGGAAGGTTAGAAATTATGACTCCTTTACCCGAACATGAGGTTAATAAACGGTTTTTGGCACGTTTGGTAGAAACAACAACTGAAGTTTTAGGCTTAGAAATTTATAGTTTGGGTTCAACAACCTGGAGTAGAAAAGATTTACAACGTGGCATTGAACCAGATGAATGTTACTACATTACCCATGAAGAAATTATCAGGGGCAAGTTGAATTTTGACTTAAATTTTGACCCCGCTCCCGATTTGGCGATCGAAATTGATATTACTAGCAGTTCTTTGGACCGTTTAAGTATTTATGCAGCCCTTGGAATTGGCGAAATATGGCGTTTTGATGGTCAAGAATTGACGATTTATGTATTAGAGGGCGAGGTTTACGAGATACGAAATCACTCTCAAGTGTTGTCAATTTTATCAAAAAATGATATTTTAAAATTTATAGAAAAAAGAGGTCAAATGGGTGAAAATGCCTTACTTAGAGAATTTCGTCAATGGTTACAAAAGCAAAAATAAATATCAGAAATCCGATTTTTAAACAGCAATAAGGAGCAAAATTATGGATGAACAAGAAATAATTAGAGCAATTAAAGGATTAACTCGTCGAGTCAAAATTAAATTAGAACATTTACAAATTATTGAAGATAATTTAGGGGAAGATAAAGAGGAATTTTGGCAAAAAATATTTGCTAATAATAATAACGTTAAATTAGCTTTGACTGAAAAAATATATACATCAGAAATGGTGAGATTATTAACGTTAAGAACAGTTATTTTACCTGAAACTAGATCCGAAATGTTATTATGGCTTAATGAGGGTAAAAAACAAAGCAAAGATACTGTTAAATATTTTGAAAGTTTTAAGGAACAAATGAATTATTTTCTTAATACAAATGATTCAAACTTAGCTAAATTTAAAAATAAGATCAGGATTTTTGAGGATAAAAAAAATAACAATTCAACTATTCCTGTAAGTAATAATCAAGAATTAATAACACAAATACAAACGAATATTGTTAAGCCCAAAAATAACAATAAATCATATTTATTCTTCTTTGGTGTCTTACTATATATTTTTATAATTACTATTGAAAGCCTTAATATTCCTTTCAAAAACTATGTTATGGGTATAATTTATTCTGGTTTAGGTGAATATAATAATGCGATTCAAGAATATAATCAAGGTTTAGAAATTAACCCTAATTATGCCGAAATTTATTATCAACGTGGAAACGTTTATTTTGATGAAGAAAATTATGAAAAAGCTATAGAAGATTATAGTAAAGCAATAGAAATTAATCCAAAATATTCTAAAGCTTATAATAATCGAGGAGTAGCTTTTAATAATTTAAAAGAATACGAAAAAGCAGTGGAAGATTACAAACAAGCTTTAGTAATTAATCCTCAATATTATGATGCTTATAAAAACTTAAAAATTGTTCAAGAAATTTTAGATACTTACAATAGTTACTACCAAGAAGGTAATAATTATTTAGAATCTGGAAAGTTTCAAGAAGCAATAAAATCTTATAATCAAGCTTTAGAAATTATATCTTCTGATCCCAATAGTTACAATCAACGAGGTAACGCTTATTATTATATAGAAAATTACGAACAAGCTATTAATGATTATAATCAAGCAATTGAACTTGATCATGAATATGTTAGCGCTTATTTTAATAAAGGAAATGCTTATTCTAATTTAGAAAATTATCAACAAGCAATTGAAAGCTATCAACAAGCTGCTGATTTATATAATCAAAAAGGTCAAATAAATGAATATGAAAATTGCCTGAAATTAATAGCAGTTGCACAATATCGTCAAATAGAAATATTTAATTATAATAAATTTAATAAAGAGCAATGGTAATTTAGAAAATGAAAAACTTACTTAACAAAGATACAGTACAAAAATTAATTATTTTCGCAATCTTAGGTGGAATAGGTGCATTTATTGGCTCAATAATTGGTTATCCTATCGGTCATAATAATATTATTGGTGTTCTTTTTTGGGATACTTTTATCGGAATTGGTATCGGTTTGGGGTTATTTTTATCACAAAATTGGTATTTAAAAAAGTTATCCACCAGTTATCAAAATATAACGCCAATTATCTTAAAAAGTGCCTTAGCTGGTTTTTTAGGAGGATTTGGTTTAGTTATTACTAAAATTGGGTTAGGAAATACTACTTTAATTCATTGTTTAGCTTGGGGAATTGAAAGTTTAATTATGGCCTTTTTTATCGCTCCAATTATTCCAAATTTACCGAAAAAACCGGCTTTAATTGCGGGTTTTTTGGCGGGAGTTTTAGGTGCATTTTTTCAGATTATGTTAAATAATTTAGGAATTTCACCTTTAATTAGTGTCGCAATTGGTGACTCTTTTAAAGGAATTTTTATCGGATTAATGTTAACAATTACCGAAAATATTGTGAGAAAAGCATGGTTAGTGATACATTGGGATACAACCAAAGAAGAAAAGACCATTTCCCTCGGTGATAAACCAATAATATTAGGAAGTGCGAGTAATTGTCATATTTATTTACCCCCAAGTCAGGGTTATTTACCTATGACTGCTAAAATACATTTAGACAAGCAAAAAGTGTTCATTAATTTTAACCATGAATATAATCCCAATATGCAAAAATTAACCCATGAATTAGTAAATGGTGAGAAACGAAAATTAGGTAATGTAATTATTGAAGTTAAAACATCCCAGTAACAAATATGGTGCAATATACCTTAGAATTAAAGGTTAAAACTGATAATAAAAACTGTAAATATAGCTTAGATTTAAGACAAGATCAAGAAGATAACCCCGAACAAATTTTTAACCAAGAAATTCGGGAAAGTTTGCGCTTAAACCTGCAAAATCAAAGTTTATGTGCTGTGAAAAATAACCATCTTGATCAAATCATTAATTACTGGATTGAAGACATCGCCGAAGGTTATCGTTCCACTATAATTAAGTTAGATTTACCTCTATTAATTGAGGATAAATTGTATCAACTTAATGACCAAGGAAATCAGAAAAAACCCGAAATTTTGCCTCCAGATTTGTCTATAATAGAACCATCTTTCGGAGTTTTACCACCTTTAGAAAGTATTTTTGATTAAGTTATTTAGGAGTCAAAACAATGTCAACAGAACAACCATTATTAGTTAGTATTACACCCCATCGGGAATTTTTGCCAGCGGATACCGAACAACAAAAATTATTTGTAATGCTCAAATTAAAACCCACTAAAATAGTATCAAATAGTCGCCCCGAAACTGACATAATTTTATTAATTGATACCAGTGGTTCAATGTTTGAAGTGGTAGTCGGAGCCGCAAAACCTACGGGAGAAACTGTCTTTAAAGACGGTAATGAATATAATGTAGTTACCGGAGGAAAAACTAAGATCGATTTAGTTATGGAATCCTTAACTAAATTAGTTAATTCTAATAGTTTTAGCTCAAAAGATAGACTAGCCTTAATTCAATTTGATGACCAAGCTTCCACTTTAATTGGATTAACTCCAGCGACGGAAACCCAAGCCATTGAACAGGCGATCGCCCAATTAGATACCTTTAGTGGTGGCACTTGTCTGGGTAGAGGCATGAATCTAGCCTTGGAAATGTTATATAACCAAAAAATGAGCGCCCGTCGAGTCTTAATATTTACAGATGGGCAAACCTTTGACGAGTTAGAATGTCAAGAATTAGCCGAAAAATTAGCAACTAATGGAGTAGGAATAACCGCATTAGGGGTAGGAGATTATAACGAAGACTTGTTAATAAAATTAAGTGATGTTACCGCAGGAAATTTATATCATTTAGTAGGAGAAAACCCAATTGGGACACAGGTTTCTATCAGTAACTTACCTCAAACATTATTTGATGAAATACAAGATATACAACAAGAAGTTATTAATAATATTGCCTTAAATATTAAGACAGTTAAAGGAGTCGAATTAGCAAAAATTACGCGAGTTTATCCAGAGCAAGCAGATTTTCCCTTAATAAATCAACCGTACCCCATTGGTAGCGCTAAAGCCAACGATGAAACCATATTCATACTTGAACTTAATGTCGAAAGTCGTCCCACTTGTAAAGTGAGAATCGCTCAAATCGGCTTAACTTATGACATTCCGGGGTTAAACCGTCGCGGAGAATTGCCCCCGCAAAATCTAGTCGTACAATTCATTACTGGAGCTGGAGGAGTACAAGTTGATCCAGAAGTAATGGGATATGTGCAGCAAAGTAACATTACAACCTTGGTTAGTAACGCTACAAAAATAGCAGATGAAAACCCCGACCAAGCAGAACAATGGTTAGAAACGGCGCGTCGTTTAACCGTTAAAATCGGTAACAATGCCATGTTAGAATCATTGGATGACGGTATAGACGAATTAAGAAAAACTCGTAAAATTTCCGCTGGTACGCGCAAAACCGTTAAAATGGGTGCAAAAGGTAAAACAATTAAAATGAATAATGATATAAATGATGAAATTGATGAGGATAAAATTAGAGAATTTTCTGGAACTTAAGCAGAATAGAAATCCGATTTTTGGATGTTACTAATACCACCCTAATAATATTTAATTCTTAATAATAAAGGAGTAAAAAATGGCAATTGTTTGTACAGTTTGTGGCTACGATAAAACCCCCGATGCTTCAGAATTTTGTGACGCTTGTGGTGCGGAATTACCAATTAATACTAACCCAATACTTGATAAATTACCGATAGAAAGTACCCCAGAAATTACCGTAGATTTTGAAACAGAAAGTCCCTTTAATCCGACTCCAATTATTGTAACTGATTCCTCTTTAACGACATCAGAAAACCAATTAATAGGCAGTTTAATAGCTAAACAAAATAACGCACCAAATCCCGAATTTAGTTTAGAAGACTTTAATGTAATTGGTATTTTTGACCCTGATACTGGACCGGTAGAAATTGATTTAGAGGGTTTTCTTGGTGCTGAAACCGTATCCCGTCAACACGCAGAAATTTATCAAGAAAGTGGAGTTTGGAAAATAAAAGATTTAGGTTCAACTAATGGAGTATTTATTAAAACATTAGGTCAAAAACGTTTTAGTGCGAGAATTACTTCCCCGACAATTATTAATAATGGCGATGAAATTGCGATCGCCAAAATCCGTTTTTTATTCCAAACAAATTAAGATAAATGTAGGGTGGGTTAGGTGCGGAATAGTTTTTGATAACAAAAAATAAAAATTAATTCGCATAGTTACCCACCATTTTAAATATTGTAGGGTGGGTTAGGTGCGGAATAGTTTTTGATAACAAAAAATAAAGATTAATTCGCACCGTAACCCACCATTTTATAAGTTATTATGTAAACTTGTTAATATTAATAAAAAAATATGACTATTCAATGTCCAGCTTGTTTAAGTGATAATCCAGATAATAGTAGTAATTGTGTAGTATGTGGTTATGAAATTAATAAAAACCAAGAGCAAACTAACACAAATCAACCAACAATAAGCAGCTATCAATTACCATTAAATACCAGCTTAAAAAATGGTAATTATCAAATAGAAAAACTGTTAGGAGAAGGGGGATTTGGTATTACTTATAAGGGAAGTTTTGTGAATAAAAAAATCCCCGTTGCGATTAAAGAATTATGGCCAGAAAAAGCGGCTCGCCAAGGTAATCAAATAATTTGGCCAAGTGGAATAATTCCCACGGAAAGACAAAATTTAATTAACAAATTTAAACAGGAAGCAGAAAATCAAAGAAAATGTCAACATCCGAATATTCCGAAAATATATGATTTTTTTACTGAGAATAATACCGCATATATTGTCATGGAATATATCGAGGGAAAAACCCTATATTCCATCTTAAAATCAGAAGGTAAATTTAGCGAAACTAGGTTAACACCCTATTTATTACAAATAATAGATGCTTTAAAATTGCTTCATAATAATAACTTTTTGCACCGAGATATTAAACCAGATAACATAATTTTAAATGAAAGTTTGGATAAAATAATATTAATTGATTTTGGTTCAACAAAAGGATTTATCGCCGGAAAAACAGGGGATATGACGAGGGTTTTAACTCCGGGTTATGCCCCCGCTGAACAATATACCTATCGCAGTAAAACCTTTGCTGCAACTGATATTTATGCCTTATGTGCATCTATTTATGAATTATTGACCAATAAACTACCTGCTGAATCTTTGGACAGATTAAATGCAGTTTCCAGCAATGAACCAGATCCACTTATTCATCCTCGTTTAATCGTACCAGAAATTAGTGTAAAAATGGAGAGAATAATACTCACGGGAATGAGGTTAAAAGTAGAAAATAGGTTTCAAAATATGGAGGAATTACTAACAGCCTTAACCGGAAAATTTATCTCTCCTTTACACAAACAAGCTCAAGAATTAGCAAAACAAAATAATCTAAAATTAGCTATTAATGCTTACCAAAAATGCTTAAATTCAGAGCCAGAAAATGGAGAAGCTGCGGTGGAATTGGCCTTATTACAGATTTATATTAATCCCAAACAAGCAGAAATTGACGCACAAACTGCCCTTAAATTACAACCCCAAGACGGTAGAAGTTATGGAATTTTAGGCTTAATAAAATGTCGCCAAGGTAACTTTTTAGAAGCCGTTAATTTATTGCAAAAAGCTACTAAATTAACGACAAAACAAGCATGGATACAGGCAAATTTAGCTTGGTCATTAGGAAAAATAGGGTTTTGGAAAGAAGCAGAACAAGCAGTAAATAAGGCTTTAGAATTAGATAATAATTGTGCTTTTTCCTTGGGTATACAAGCATGGATTAATATTAATCAAGGTCAATATAAACCAGCAATTCGAGCAGCCACCCAAGCCATATTTAAAAGTAAAAATAACAATTCGCCAATCTCACGAGAAATAAAACAATGGGTTTATCCTTACCTAATTTTCGCCTTGGATAATGCCGTAGTTACCCAACAATCCACCGATACCGAAAGACGCATTGAAGAATTTATTAACCAAGTACCAAATAACGGTTATGGTTGGGGTTTAAAAGGTTGGAAACAGACCAAACATAACAACTGGAATGACGCATTATTAAGCTTTCAAAAAGCTAGTAATTGCCCCGAAATATCGAGCTGGATATTAGTAAATCAAGGGATAACTTTAGAATACTTAAATAAGATACCCGAAGCCCTGAAAATTTACACAGAAATTAGCGCCAAATTTTCCCAAAATGCCCTAATTTGGTTTCGTTTAGGCACATTATCGGCGCAAAATGGGCAATGGAAACAGGCAATAATTTACTTACAAAAAGCCCTTGAAATTAATCCAAATTATGCAGAAGCTTATCATAATTTAGGGTGGGTAATGGTTAATTTAGAAAAGGAAAGTAATTCCCAAGAAATCTTATATAGTTATCGTCAAGCCGTTAAATATTATCAGCAACAAAACCAAAATAACTTAGCGCAAAATATTAAGCAAAGCTTTCAACAAATCGGTTTTAATTTGTAGGTTTGTTGTTGCGCTTTAGCGCTAGAAATCCGATTTTTAACCAAATCCTAATTAATTATCTCAACCTTAAAAAATTTTACCAAAATCGGATTTCTGATCTAAATAGGTTTGTTGTTGCGCTTTAGCGCTACCAGCCCGAGAGACGCAACAACGAGCCAATTGCAGCTTAACTCACAGAGACAATTTTCTCCTCCGATTTTAACTTGACTAACTGATTTCCTGCGCCATCTTTACCCCAAGTGGGAATATCAGTAACTGTGACATTAAGACTACGTTTTTGATTAGTCCAAAGGGTAATTTTTTCCCCAGTTGCTAACAGCATTCCGGCTAAATTATCCAGTTTACTGGTAAAGTGAAAAGCGTGATTCCCCAAGTCACCAACACTAGCTAATCTTAAAGCATTTGCTGGCAATTTTTTCCCGTATCCTAACTCAGAAATTAATAGTAAATCCTGATTTTCTTGGATACTAATACAACCGACAATTTCCTCATTAAATCTTAATCTTAAAGCTTGATTTCCCTGCGCGCTACGCCCCATAATCGGTAATTGGCGATCGCCCGATGAAAAACGTAACACCCGACCTGTGTTGGTGGCGATCGCAATGGCGGCTTTTTCCTCGGTTAAACAGACAAACTTGAGGTCATCGCCCTCCCTTAATTTAATCAACGTTGAACCACGAGCTGTTAATTCATCTAGCTCGGAAAAAGCAATCCGTTTAATTCGCCCTTGAGTGGTCAATAAAACGATTTCAGGTCTTTTTTCGCCTTCAGGGGCAAAGAAATGCCCGACAATGGATTTTGAGTCCCTCTGAACGGTTTTTGACAAGAGGTTAAAGAGGTTTTGTTTACTGTTTTTCAACTGGTCAGGAGTAATGGGATAAGCTTTACCATTATTAGTAATAACAATTAGGGCTTTTTCTGGGGTAATATTCTCCTGAAAAATAACGTTATTTTTTTCCTTATTTTTGTCAGTTTCTTGCCAATAAATTTCACCGTTTTGGGTGATTTCTAAGACGGCATTTTCGGGAATTGAGTTATTAACTTTAGCAGTTTTTTTGCTGGAATTATCGGTAGTTTTTGGCGCAGAAACTGGTGCTGAAATAATCTTAGTGCGTCGGGGATCAGTAAATTTGCGTTTCAGGGAGCGCAACTGTTTTTTCAGGTCCTTAAGCAATTCATTGCGGGAATTTAACAAATTATTTAACTGACTAATTCTCGTTTCTAAATCGTGAGATTCTTGTTCTAATTTCTGCTTTTCCAAACCCGTTAAACGACGTAAGGGCATCGCTAAAATAGCATCAGATTGAGTATTACTAAAATTAAATTGTTCTTGAAGCTGACCCTTAGCAGTTGTACCATCTGGGGCATTTCTAAGAATATTAATAACGCCATCTAAGTGATTTAAAGCTGTTAATAATCCTGAGACTAAATGCAACCTATCTTGACACTCTTGTAACTCATAACTGTATTGTTTAGTTAGAGTTTCCTCCCGAAATTTTAAAAACTCCTGTAACAATTCTCTTAGGGATAATTGACAGGGTTTTTTATCCACTAAACCTAACATAATTGCTCCAAAATTATGTTGCAGGGGAGTCATCCGATAAAGTTGTTCAATAATTGCTTGGGGAGAAATATCCTTTTTTAATTCAAGCACCACCCGAATCCCTTGACGATCGCTTTCATCCCGCAGATCTGAAATGCCCTCTAAACGGCCTTGATTAACTAAATCAGCCACCTTTTCAATCCAAGCAGCCTTATTAACTTGATAGGGAAATTCGGTAATGATAATGGCTTTTGTTTCTCGCTTGCGTGCTTTGCCAACAAGGACATTTTCAATTTTAGTCACACCCCGCAAAGGAATAATTCCCCTTCCCGTGGCATAATTTTGTTTAATGCCTTCGCTGTCAATAATTTCTCCTCCCGTGGGAAAATCAGGTCCAGGAATAATTTGCCATAATTGTTCATTGGGCAAATCTGGTTTGTCGATTAAGGCAATTAAGCCATCCACAATTTCCCCTAAATTGTGGGGCGGAACATTGGTGGCCATGCCAACAGCAATACCAGAACAACCGTTAATCAGTAAAATAGGTAATTGTACGGGTAGAACCACCGGTTCTTGTTGGGAACTATCAAAATTATTGGTAAAATCCACGGTAGCTTCCCCAATTTCCCCTAACATGGCCTCGTAGGACAAAGAAGACAACCGCGTTTCAGTATAACGCATGGCCGCCGGCGGATCATTGTCGATTGAGCCAAAGTTGCCATGTCCAGCCAATAACGGATAGCGGGTGGAAAATTCCTGTACCATGCGCACAAGGGCATCATAGACGGATTGATCGCCGTGAGGGTGATATTTTCCTAGTACGTCACCGACAACCCGAGCGCATTTGCGATAGGGTTTATCGGGGGTTAACCCTAGTTCGTACATGGCGTAAAGAATGCGTCGGTGTACCGGTTTTAAACCGTCGCGCACATCAGGTAAAGCTCGGCCTACAATTACACTCATGGCGTATTCTAAATAAGACCGTTCCATTTCCTGATGCAAAGCTGTTGGTATAATGCGATCGAAGTTAATTTGTGTTTCCATGAGTGTTTTTTCCTTAGCTCTACGACAAAAAATGATGACTGATTACTAGAATAATGGCAAGGTTAAATTAATTAACAATGGAGAAGGGAAAATGGGACAGCAATTAGTTGCAGTTTTAAACCTAGTTAACGACAGTGCTACGGAATTCAGACGGATTCGGCCAGTTTAGCCCTGAATCCTTCCCTTAAATTAGCCCCTAATTTGAAGTTTATATTTTTAGCTTAGTTGAGTAAATTCCATGACAACGGTTTTAATAGTAGAGGACGATCCGATCAATTTACGCGTTTTTTCCAAAATTTTAACCAAACGAGGAAATTTCCTGATTAAAAGTACCGAAGATGTCCAAGAAGTAATTAGTTTTGCCAAAAATAAGGAGGTTGATGTAATTTTAATGGATGTTTCTTTATCCCACAGTTTCTATGAGAATAAAGCTGTTGACGGCATTAAAATTACTCAGCTCTTGAAAGCTAATCCAGATACCGCCCCGATTCCGGTTATTTTAGTTACAGCTCACGCTATGGCCGGCGATCGCGAGGTGTTTCTTCAACAAAGTGGTGCAGATAGTTACATTTCTAAACCAGTGGTGGATCATGAAAATTTCATTAATGAAATTAAACAACTGATAGTTAACAATTAATTGTCATTGGTTTCCCTTTGAACACGAGTTCTCAGGGTTTGAATTTGTGGAACTGCAAAAAAAGTTTCGGTATCCCTTAAAAGGCGATCGCCCCAAAGATTCTTTTTGAGAAACTCTAAATCTCCGTAACGGCCATCAAGGGATAAGGCTTTGTCGGCCAACTTTAAGCCTTCTTCTTCTTTTCCTTGGGTATAAATAGCCACCGCTAAGGCCAACATGGGTTCGGCGGCTTCTGGGTCAATTTTGACCGCTTGCTGCCAATCTTTGAGGGCACTTTTGGTATCTCCCTGTTCGTATTTAATCAGACCAATGTTATTAATTGCTGGCCAAAAACTTTTATCTAAATTGA
Organism: Synechococcales cyanobacterium S06; assembly: GCA_011391125.1. Classification (GTDB taxonomy): domain Bacteria; phylum Cyanobacteriota; class Cyanobacteriia; order Cyanobacteriales; family JAABRE01; genus JAABRE01. The sequence continues at coordinate 49,721 of JAABRE010000010.1, read as the reverse complement.
AAGCTTTTTCTTGGTTTTTAAGGGCAAGATCATAATTTTTGAGCATATAATGGGAGTTGGCCAAATCAAACAGTCCATCCCGAACACTGGGAGAATTCTCGCTGAGTTTTAAACCAGCTTCTATTTCCGTAATCGCAGTTTGATATTCCCCTTTTTGAAAATAAGCATTTCCTAAACTGAAAAAAATCGACCCTTCTTTGGGTTCAATACTACGGGCGAGTTTCAAGTTTATAATTGCTTCATCAAAATTTTCTTCTTGTAAATATAATGTCCCCAACACAAACCAACTTTGATACTTATTCGGAGCTAATTGAGCTGCTAATTTTGCCCTCGGAAAGGCCAACTGATATTGACGAAATTGCACCAATTGGACCGCTTCTTGAAGTAGGGCCAGGCCTTGATCTTCTAACTCCTGAGCATTGAGATTCGGTGTATAGGGCAATAACCCTTGACTAAAGGCCGGCAAACTAATAGTTGAGATACAGGCCATTGTTAATAGAGATAATAACCAATTATGTTTAAACACGATTTTATTTGTAATTTACTTTTGTTACTTATTTACCTTAGCTTTGATTGATAGCTTTCTTAACCTCATATCATATAGTTAAAATTACTAATCAGTTAAAATTCATTTTTCCCTCATGGGTACATCTAATTCTCCTCTACCTTTTATTCTCTCTTTACTTACCGCTGGTATGTTGGCGGTAGGTACAATGACCTACTATCTTGTTCAATCCCCCAAACCCACCTCCGAATTAGAATTACTCACCGAGTCAGTCAAGGAACAAAATTTAACCGTGCGCATTGAATCTAATGGCAAAGTTGAACCAGTTTACAGTGTGAATATTAGCCCCAAAGAACCTGGCCGCTTAATTCGACTTTTGGTGGAACAAGGCCAAGTTGTGAAACAAGGTCAACGCTTGGCGATCATGGAAAATGCGGAAATTCAAGCTCAAGGAGTTGAAGCTCAGGCCCGTCTCAAGGAGGCGATCGCCAATTTAAACCGTGAAAAAATCAATATTCCCGCCGAAATAAACCAACTGGAAACCGATATACGTCAAGCTCAACTTAATTATGCTCAAACTCAAGCTCGTTTTCAAGAAACCCAAAAAAGTATCCCCAAAGAAATAGATCAAGCAAAAGCCAACTTAGAATCGGCCAAATCTCGACTTGCTTTAGCAGCCAAGCGTGCGAATCGTTATCAATATTTAACCGAACAAGGAGCCACAGCTTTAGATCAATTTGATGAGCAAGTAAATGAATATCAACGAGCCCAAGCGAGTGTATTTGAAGCACAACAACGTTTAGAACAAATAAAAAACACCGCCCAACCCCAACTTGATCAATTAGGTGCAGCCGTAGCCGAAGCAAGTGTTAAAGTACAAAAACAGCAATTAATTTTCCAGCAAAAAAAAGCAAGTGCTGAATCAGAAATTCAAAGATTAGAAGCACAAATAGAAGCAGCTCAAGCACAATTAAAAGGAATCGAAATTAAATTTATGAATACCATTATTACCGCTCCTTTTGATGGTATTATTACCCAAAGATACGCCACAGAAGGAGCATTTGTTACCCCGACAACGTCTGCTTCCGCAACAGCTTCAGCCACCTCAACCTCAATTTTGGCCTTAGCTAGGGGATTAGAAATTATCGCCAAAATACCCGAAATTGACATACAACAAATAAAACCTGGTCAAACAGTGGAAATTGTTGCTGACGCTTACCCCGATCAAGTTTTTTCCGGTCAAGTTATTTTAGTAGCTCCCGAAGCAATTGTCGATCAGAATGTTACCTCCTTTGAAGTAAAAATTGGACTTATTAGTGGTCAAGAAAAATTACTTTCAAAAATGAATGTGGATGTAACTTTTTTGGGACAACCTATCAGTAATGCCTTAGTTGTTCCCACAGTTTCCATTGTAACCGAAGAGGGACAAACTGGCGTAATGATTCCCGATGCCGAAGGTAAACCTATTTTTAAACCTGTCACAATTGGTATGACAATTAACAATAATACCCAAATTTTATCAGGTTTAAAAAAAGATGATCAAGTGTTTATTGATATTCCTAAAAAATACCGAAAAAAAGAGGAAGATAGTTGATAGTTGACAGTTGATAGTTGACAGTTGATAGTTGACAGTTGATAGTTGATAGTTGATAGTTGACAGTTGATAGTTGATAGTTGACAGTTGATAGTTGATAGTTGATAGTTGACAGTTTTATTTACTCTTCACTTTTTACCTTATCCTCACTACTTTCCGTTTTATAACCCGGTTTAGATAGAATTTCTAAATAAAATTCCTCAGAATTATTCTGGGAATATTCATCTATATATTTACTAATTTCCGAAGTATAGATAACTTGAGCAGTTTCGCTATTGTGTCCGAATTTACAATCAAAATCCCAATAATCCACACCTTCAGGAAGGGATTTATTTCTCTCCCTTTTCAGATATTTTCTCACCTCACTTTTAATCGACTCAATAATTCTATCTTTATTTTTTCCCGGAATTACTAACTTAAAAACCTTTTTCATGGTGACAATTTTCTCCTATTTTTAATGAATGAACTTATAGCATTTTCATTTGACATTTTACCTCTCTTTCCCCCTCTCCCATTGGGATGAGGGGTATATAACATTTAATCGGCTTATATTTTATCATATTTGGGTAGAGTGGGCAAATTTTTATTAATTGAATTATCTTATTATTAATCTTAAGTAATTGGCCACCTTAACATCTACCTTTGACAATTATCGCATTTTCCACAGCGAAAATTAACTGATTCTTGGCTAAAACCGAAGGCATTTAACAGAAATTGCCAACGACATTTTTTCGTATTTAAAAATAATTTCATCTCCTTGACAGCATTTTGTTGTCGTAACATTAAAGACTTAAAATCCTCACTTAAAATAGTTTTTTCCCTTTGAAAATTAAACGGATTTAACCAATTTAATTTACCCATACTAGATAACATTGCTAAAGTTAATTCTCCCTGCAAAAACTCATTTTTAATCGCTTCAATTTCCCCCTTTAAAGGTAATTGAAAAGCCATTTTTTCTGCTTGTTGAAATTGCCGATTTAACTTATTTAATAATCCTTGACTTTGCTGTTTATCCTCCGGATTTAGCCAGCCCGTCGGTTCGCTCATCAAAGTTAACGCCTTCGTTGGTTTTCCGTCCCTACCTCCCCGACCGATTTCTTGTAAGTATTCCGCAAGCAATTGGGGAGCTTGGAAATGCACCACCCAACGCACATTTGCCTTATTAATCCCCATGCCAAAAGCTGACGTACAAACCACAAATTGCCACCGGTCTTCTAGCCAATCAAGCTCAATTTTGCGCCGCTCAAAAGCGCTTAAACCCGCATGATAGGCAGAGTTTTGGTATCCTTTTGACTGTAACCACAAGCTCAAATTCTCACTATCGCGACGACTACGCACATAAACCAACCCGCAGGAATTGCCCTGTTTAGCAATAAAATTGCCCATTTGTTCCCGTCTGCTTCTCGGCGTACAAATCATCTTAACTTGGAGATGAAGATTACTGCGATAGGGATTCGCCAAAAAAATAGCGGGATTTGCCAACCCCAATGACCTTTTAATAATATCTTGACTAATTGGGTCAGCAGTGGCCGTAAAAGCTGCGATCGCCATTTGGCGACCCGGAGGTTGAAACTGTAATAAATAGGGTCGGATCGTACCCAAACGTTGATAACTCGGTCGAAAAGTATCGCCCCATTGCACCAAACAGTGAGCTTCATCAATAATCAAACCATTAATTTTCACTTGACAATCGGTTAAAATCGACAAAAGAAAAGGAGAAAGCAAAGTTTCTGGCGAAATATAGAGCAATTTAGCCTGATTAGACTTAATTAAATCCAAATTGCGTCTTTTTTCCGACTTAGTCAACTGACTATGCAGTAAACTAGCACATAAACCTAGCTTTGTCAACTCCTGTACTTGATTTTCCATTAACGCCAATAAAGGTGAAACGACCAACGTTAAACCATCCTGCAACAAAGCCGGTAATTGAAAGCAAATCGACTTTCCCGCTCCCGTCGGCAGAATAATCAGCGAATCTTGACCAGTTAACAGACATTGGACAACTTCACCTTGGGGGGCGCGAAAATCATCATAGCCCCAAATATTTTGTAAAGCCAAACGAACATCCGGCAATCCCTGCTGTTGCATTCAACCCCTTTGCGCCTTTGCGCCTTTGCGTGAGAAAAACCACCTTAAAATCACAAAAAACGGTCTAAAGCCGCTTTCAGGTCCTCAATTTCCACCTCAATATTACCATCCTTGGCGGCGCGACCAATACAATCGGTCAAATGTTCATCAAGAATAATTCTTGCAACCTTGTCCACAGCACCGCGCACCGCCGCAACTTGTATTAAAACTTCAGGACATGGTCTTCCTTCCTCCAACATAGTTTTCACCCCGCGAATATGACCTTCTATGCGAGAGAGACGGTTAATAATTTTGCGTAAAGATTCCTCACTATGGTGATGATGATGGTGTTCATGTTCAAAGTTTTTTTCGCTCATTATTTAACTCAAAATATATTGTCATTTATATTAATATAACACAGGTTTATAGCTTGTCACAAATCATTGGTAGGGAGCATAATTAGAGAAAATTTTTGTTACTAAAAAAGGATTTTATCCCATTTTTATTTAATATTGGAACAAGAATAGGTTCGTTGTTGCGCTTTAGCGCTAAGATATGGAAGCGCTAAAGCGCAACAACGAACCAAGAGTCTTGACAAAATCACAAAAATATGCTATTAAATATCTATGTTTTTTAGTTAATTATTAAAGTGAATATCAATTATTTATTAGAACCTTATCAACATTTTGGCATTAATCTTGGCTTAGAAAGGATTAAGAAATTACTGGAAAAATTGGGTAATCCCCAAGATTTTGTTCCCATTATTCATGTCGGTGGAACTAATGGTAAAGGATCAGTTTGTGCTTATTTATCTACCATTTTAACGGAAGCTGGTTACACAGTTGGGCGTTATATTTCCCCCCATTTAATTGACTGGAATGAGAGAATTACTGTTAATTTAAAACCTATTTCTGACAGTGATTTAATTGCTATTTTACAAGAGATTAAATCGGTAATTGAAACTTTAGAAGAAACCCCGACTCAATTTGAGGTTATTACAGCAGCTACTTGGTTATATTTTAAGCAAAAAAAGGTCGATTTAGCAGTAATGGAAGTAGGTTTAGGAGGCCGTTTAGATGCTACAAATGTGGTCGATAATCCTTTAGTTAGTGTTATTACTTCAATTAGTTTAGAACATTGGCAAAGATTGGGTCCTACTTTAACAGATATTGCTAGGGAAAAAGCAGGTATTTTGAAACCAAATTGCCCGGCTATTATTGGGGAAGTTCCGCTGGAAGCAGAAACAGTTTTTCTTAATAAAATTAACCAGTTAAATTGTCCGACAAAATGGGTTAAACCTGCTCAAAAATTGGGCGCAAATTTTGCCAAATATCAGGATATTGAGTACCCTTTACCTTTGTTGGGAGCAATGCAGTTGAGTAATTCAGCGCTGGCGATCGCCTCCCTCAAAATATTACAAGAAAAAGGCTGGCAAATTAGCGAAGAAGCAATTAAATTAGGGATGAAAAAAACCCGTTGGTTAGGTAGATTACAATGGGTTAATTTTCAGGGTAAAAATATCTTGATTGACGGCGCACACAATCCAGCAGCAGCCCAATATTTACGCGAATATACTGACAGTTTAAACACAAAAATAAGCTGGGTAATGGGAATGTTATCAACCAAGGACCATGGTGATATATTTAAAGCATTATTACGTCCCCATGATGAGTTATATTTAGTACCAGTACCGGATCATAGTACCGCAAAACCGGAAGATTTAGCAATGTTAGCTAGGGAGATTTGTCCAGAGTTAAATAAGTGTGAAGTTGGCGAAGATTTATGGTCAATTTTAGAGGTTGCAACTAATAATAATTCCCAAGTTATATTATGTGGTTCATTGTATTTAATTGGTCATTTTTTAGGTAAAATTAAGTATTTGTAGTTGCAGGGCTATTTTTTATTAGCGCTAAAGCGCAACAACGAACCTGAAATTAATTAAAAGGGTAAAATTTATGTATAATTTAATCGCTTTATTTTCCCTCAATCCTTTAATTATTTGGACTTTAAGTATTATTTTTTTGTTAATAGAATTAGGAGCAATAATTAATTATATTATTAATAATAATATAACTGCTCAAAAAGCTCTGGAATTATTAACACTTAATCGACCTAAAGATCAGGAAATAAGAAGGTTTCCTTATCGTCCCAATGATAATATCAATAAATGGTTATTAAGACACATAAAAGGTGAAATTAAGAACCAATATTTTCATCCTCAAATATATAATGAACGTTTTATCTTTTTTCAGTATCCCGAATTTCTGAAAAAAGCGATTCCCGAAAGTCCAGTGGATTTTGCTCCTCTGTTTTTAATTATGGTGGGAATTATCTCGGATTTATTAATTATTTTGCCACAAATTAATCGGAGTATTTATATTTCTCAAAGTGAAATTATCGCTAATTTTTCTTCATCTATTACCGGGATAATTTTAGCAATTATTATGTTTATAGTTTTAAAAATAGGTACATTTACGAGAAAAAAATATCAGGATTATTTAGTAAGAAAATTTAAGGAGATTGCCTATTTTGGAACAATTGCCCAATCTTATGAATCAGCAGAAAAATTAACCTTAAAAACTTTACTGAAAAAAAAAGCAGTAATTTGGTTTTGTTTCGGTTTATTCACAGTTATATTAATGCATCAAAGTTATAATAATCAAGCTTTAATTAAAGCAAAATATGCAGATTTTGTTAGTTCTGGACAACTAGAAGAATATCGGGATTCAATTAAGGTTAATAGCAAAAATCTACTCACGTTTTTACAGGAAAATATCGAAGATACAGAGGACTTTTATTTTAGTTTAACTACGGGAGATTTAAGTTTAAATAACCAGATTTTCTTTGATAAAAATCAGACAGTTTTAACCAGGGATGGTAAAAGTTTCTTGAGAAAATTTATCCCAATTTACCAAAAAACCCTGTTTTCTTTACCTAAATTAAGGGAAAATATTAATAAAATAATTGTTGAAAGTCATACCAGTTCTACTGGTTCAGAAGAAGATAACAAAAAATTGAGTTTACAACGTTCTATTAATCTGATCAATTATGTTGTTAATGAGATGAATTTTGAAGATGAATATTATTTAAAATCGAAGTTATTACCGAAGGGATTAGGTGAAATTTTCTCAACCCAAAGGTTTGATAATCCCCAAGATAATCGCACAGTTTTTCGCTTACAATTGTTCCAAAAAAATTAAGAAATCAGATTTTTTGAAATCAGATTTCTGATTTTTTGCTATTATAAAGTAGGGAGTAGTAATTGTCATTACTATTCCTAAATTAACCATTGTAATTAGGATTATAACAGATGAGTACCTTAACAGACAATGACCTTAAAGAATTAAAAGATTTGATTAAAGCGCAAAATGATAAAATTGACAAAATTGACGATAAAATTGATAAACTTAAAGACAATATTAATGAGCAGTTTTTGCAAGTTAAGGTATCTTTAGCTAAGTTAGAAGAAGGCCAAAATGGGTTAGGTAAAAGACTTGAAAACCTTGAATTTATTGCTCGTAGCGTAATTGGTGGTTTAATCTTGGCTCTATTATTGGGGTTGACTAAATTACTTTTTCCCAATTTCTTAGCTTAATTTAATTGGTGAGTTATGGTGGATTTTATGATCTAAATATTTGCTAGAATTGATCGCCACCTAACCCATCCTAGGAATTTTTGCTTACATTTTTTCGCTTAATTTCTGATAGCAACGCGCGGTAATATAATAGGGATGAAATACCTCTAAAAAATTCGCTCCTAATGTCCTAAAAAACTCTTCTATTATTTGAGAATCATCTAAATGAAAGGGAAATTCGTTATTAAATCCTTTGAAAAAATACCAGTTAACTAACATTTTTCCTGACGAAGATAGCAGTTTATGAAAGTCTAATAATTGGGAAACTGGTTCAGGTAAATGCTCAATTACATCAAAACAAATTATGGTATCAAAACTAGATTCTGGTATAATTTCATCACAGATTTTTACCTTATTTTCTAATCCCAGTTTCGCAATTCTACTTGCAGTAAAATTGCGATTTATCGGGTTAATATCACAATAAATAACCTCTTGAACTTCAGGGCATAATGCAGCGGCGATCGCATGAGTACCAATTCCACCCCCAAAATCTAACACTCGACCTTTAGCTTGAGATGAAATCAACAATAATGTTTGACCAATATATTCAATACTACTTAAATGCCAAGCACTTAATTCAAATAAATAGGTTTCTTTGACGGAATCTCGGTAAAATTGAGCAGCTTCTTCCCAGTTGAAATCGCGATGACCAATGTCTGCTAATTCCTGTTTTGCTGCTAAAAGTTTTTGCTCTAAAATTGCGTCATCTAATTGTAAAAAGTCGCGCAAATGTTCTTTAATATTAAAACAATTGTGCCAATAATTATGCAAATATTCTGGGGTAGGAAACGTGTTCATTTAATTAATTTTAAGTGATTTTTCTAGTTTAATCCTATCACATATTTGGACAATTTCTTAGCTTAATTTACGCTGAAAAAATTAAGAAATCCGACTTTTTTGATCGAATTTCTACTTTTCTGCTATCATAAAGCAGGAAATAGTAACAGCCATTACTATTCCAAATTTAAACAATTTCAATGAGGATTACACCTTATGACTACTCTAACAGATAATGACCTTAAAGAAATTAAGGATTTAATTAAAGAACAAAATGCGAAATTCGATAAATTTGAGCAAAAAATGGATAAACTTGACGATAAACTTGATCAATTCAGAGAGAATGTTAATCAGCAATTTCTGCAAGTTAATGTCTGTTTGACTAAATTAGAAGCAAGTCAAAACGGGTTAAATAAAAGATTTGAAGACGGGGTAAATGGGTTAAGTAAAAGACTCGAAAACCTTGAATTTATTGCTCGTAGCGTAATTGGTGGTTTAATCTTGGCCTTATTATTGGGTTTGGCTAAATTGTTATTTCCCAATTTATTAGCTTAATTTAAAGTTAAAAAACTAAGAAATCCGATTTTTTTTAAATCGGATTTCTGATTATAGTAATTCCAAATAAAAATTAAACAAAAGTTTTTAGTTTGTTGTTGGACTTTAGTCCTAAGAAGCGCTAAAGCGCAACTACGAACCTATTTTTCAACTGTTTTAATCTTAATTGGAATCACTATAACTGTCAACTGTCAACTATCAACTGTCAACTATCAACTGTCAACTATCAACTAATTTACGCTTCGTCTAAAGCTGCAATTCCGGGTAGGATTTTTCCTTCAAGTAACTCTAAACTTGCACCACCACCAGTGGAAATGTGGCTCATTTTGTCGGCCACGCCCACTTTTTCCACTGCTGCAACCGAGTCACCACCACCAATAATGGTAATTGTACCTTGTGCGGTTAATTCAGCTAAGGTGTGGGAAATGGCATCTGTACCCGCGGCAAATTTGTCGAATTCGAAAACACCCATGGGGCCATTCCAAATTACCGATTTACACTCAGATAACGCTTTTTTGAAGGTTTCTACGGAGTCAGGACCAATGTCTAAACCCATCCAACCATCAGGAATTGCGTCAACACTGACGGTGTTCGAATTAGCATCTTTGCTGAAAGCATCTGCTAAAACCACGTCGGTAGGTAAAAGGAATTCAACGCCTTTTTCTTTAGCTTTGGCCATCAATTCCTTGGCTAAATCCAGTTTATCTTCCTCAACCAAAGAATTACCAACGTTTAAACCCTGAGCTTTGTAGAAGGTAAAAATCATGCCGCCACCGATAAATAACTTATCGCATTTTTCGAGGAGAGTTTCAATGACACCAATTTTGCTGGAAACCTTAGAACCACCTATAATAGCGGCTAAAGGGCGTTGGGGATTTTCGATCGCATTTTGGAGATAAGCCAACTCCTTCTCGATCAAATAACCAGCTACACTGGGACTGAGATAGTGAGTAACACCTTCAGTGGAAGCGTGAGCGCGGTGTGCTGTACCAAAAGCATCATTAACGAATAAATCGGCGTTAGCAGCCAATTTTTTCGCAAATTCGGGGTCATTTTTCTCTTCTTCGGCATAAAAACGCACATTTTCCAACATGGCGACTTGACCATTGGCCATGGAGGAAATTTGGGCAGCGACGGAGTCGCCGATACAGTCATCACAGATCACCACATCTTGGCCGAGTAATTCACCAAGACGTTTAGCTGCGGGAGTCAAGCGCATACTTTCAACAATTTGACCTTTTGGGCGGCCAAAGTGACTAGCTAAAACGACCTTAGCACCTTTACCAGTTAAATCCTTAATCGTAGGTAGTGCGGCACGGATTCTAGTATCATCGGTAATGTTACCATTCTCATCTAAGGGTACATTAAAATCAACACGAACCAAAACACGTTTTCCAGCTACCTCAGCGGCGGTTAAATTTGCTACAGTCTTCTTAGACACAGGTAATATCCTCCTAATTGCTTTTGTTAAAAAAATGTTAAATCAAACCTGAGCAGGTTACTTAATAACTTCTCACAAAAATGGATCAATGATAAATATTTTTGCCCATTTTATCTGACTATGGAGAAAGGAGGTTAACGAATTATGTTTAAAACTGTTTTATTTCCCGTTGATCAAAGTAGAGAAAGTCGAGAAGCGGCCACAACTGTAGGTGATATTGTCAAAACCTACCAGAGTCGTTTAGTTTTGTTATCCGTTGTGGAAAAAACAACCAATGGTGAAAAACCTGCCCATAGCGGAATAATGAGTTCTCCGGAAGACGTGGCCAAATTATTACAAGGAGCGCAAGCTTTATTTACCCAACAAGGAATTGAAGCGGAGTTAATTGAACGCGAAGGCTTACCTTGCTTTACTATTTGTGATGTAGCCGATGAAATTAACGCCGACTTAATTATTATGGGATGTCGTGGTTTAGGTTTAACTGAAGAAGGAGCAGAAGAAAGTGTTACTAATCGGGTAATTAATTTGTCACCTTGTCCCATTTTAATTATTCCTTAATTTAACTCACAAAAATCCGATTTTTTCACCGGAAATCGGATTTTTTTAACCCAAATTATTACTAATTTATTGGTTATGAATTTACCTAAAAATATCCTTGATTTTACCGTAGTTATCCCCACCTATAATGGAGCTAATCGTTTACCAGAAGTTTTAGATAAGTTACAGCAACAAACCAACACCGAAAATATTTTAGGGGAGATTATTGTTGTTGATAATAATAGTACAGATAATACGGCGGAGTTAGTGAAAAAATATCAAAATAATTGGCCTTATTCCTTTCCTTTAAGATACTGTTTTGAAGCGAAACAAGGAGCTGCTTTTGCCAGAAAAAAAGGCATCCAAGAAGCAAAATCTAACTTAATTGGTTTTCTCGATGATGATAATATCCCTGACAATAATTGGGTCATTTCTGCCTATAATTTTGCCCAAAAACATCCCGAAGCAGGAGCTTTTGGTAGTTTAATAAAAGGTGAATTTGAAACGGAATTACCGCCAAATTTTGAGCGAATTAAAGCATTTTTAGCGATTAAAGAGGGTGATAAAGAAACATTATTTAACCCTCGTTTAAAATATTTACCACCTTCGGCGGGACTGGTAATAAAAAAACAAGCTTGGTTAGAAAGTGTACCCGAAAATTGTATTCTTAGTGGTCGAGTAGAGGGTAGTATGTTAACCGGTGAAGATACGGAAGCTTTGGCCCATATTCAAAGCAAAGGTTGGCAAATCTGGTATAATCCAGAGATGAAAATTACCCATAAAATACCTGCAACTCGTCTAACTAGAGAGTATTTGATACCTTTTATGGGAGGAATTGGTTTAAGTAAATATGTGATTAGAATGGTCGGAGTTAAATGGTATGTCAAACCCTTTTTATTGTTATTATATTTTATTAGTGACTTACGAAAAATCCTATTTCACCTGTTAAGATATAATATCTCTTTGAAAACAGATTTAGTGGCTGCTTGTGAAATGGAATTATATTTAAAAAGTGTAATTAGTCCCTTTTATTTGTGGTCAAAAGGCTATTTAAAATAAGTATATATTTATTAACATGAATATGACTATCACCGTCGCAATTCCTACCTATAATGGTGCGCAAAGATTACCATTAGTTTTAGAAAAGCTAAAGCAACAAACAGGAGTAGAAAATATTAGCTGGGAGGTGATTATTATTGATAATAATAGTAATGATGATACCGCTAAAATTATTCAAGAATATCAAGAAAACAACTTTTTACCTGTTAGTTTAAAATATTATTTTGAACCTCAACAAGGGATAAGTTTTGCTCGACAAAGAGCGGTAAAAGAAGCAGAAGGAGAATTCATTGCTTTTATAGATGATGACAATTTACCTTACCCTAATTGGTTAATAGAAGCGGTAAATTTTGCTAAAAAATCGCCTAAAATTGGCGCTTATAATGGTCAAATTTATGGTAAATATGAAAGCAAACCCCCAGAAAATTTTGACAAAATAGAACCCCATTTAGCGATTAGAAAACATGGCGAAAAACCGCTTTTATTTGAACCAGAAAACTTGATTTTACCTCCTGGAGCAGGTTTAGTTGTCAGAAAAAAAGCATGGCTTGAAAGTGTACCTCAAAACCCTAAATTCACAGGAATAATTGGTAATATTAGAGTAAGTGGAGAGGATTACGAAGTTTTGTTACATTTACATAAAGCCGGTTGGGAAATCTGGTATAATCCCGCTCAGAAAATAGAGCATTATATTCCGACTTCTCGATTAGAAAAAAAGTATTTGTTAAGTGTTGCCATGGGTAACGGTTTAGCTACTTGTCCGTTGAGAATGATCAATGCTAAAGTTTGGCAAATACCGATTATTTTCCTGAGAACATTATTCGGTAATTTACGCCGAGTTATTCTGCAATATATCAAATATGGAGGCCAATTAAAAACTGATCTAATTGCGGAATTTGAGTTTACCTTTTATTGGGGAAGTTTGTTAAGTTGTTTTGCTTGGTTATCCAGAGAATTGAAAAACTAAAATCTAAATAATTATGCCCTTTATTTCAGTAATAATTCCCGCTTATAACGCCGAAAAAACGATCAAAGAAACCATCGAATCAGTATTAAAGCAAACTTTTACTGATTTTGAATTAATTATTATTAATGACGGTTCTACTGATGCTACTCTTGAGATTATTAATAGTATTTATGATACCCGAATTAAGGTTTTTTCCTATTCTAATTCAGGACTTCAAAAAAGTCGTAATCGAGGTATAGAAAAAGCTCAAGGAGAATATATGTCATTTATTGATGCGGATGATTTATGGACAGATGATAAACTAGAATTACAATTAAAAGCATTACAAGAAAATCCCCAAGCAAAAGTAGCCTATAGTTGGACAAATTGGATTGCTGGTGATAATAATGTTTATCGAAGAGAAAGTTATATTAGTGCAACGGGAGATGTTTTCCAACAATTATTATTAGTCGATTTTATTGAAAATGGTTCTAATCCTTTAATTGATCTTTCAGTATTTAAAGAAGTGGGAAATTTTGATGAATCAGTTTTTTACATACGGATTGGGAAATGTGGTTAAGATTAGCTTTGCGTTATCATTTTACTATCGTACCAAAAGTACAAATTTTATATAGAAAATATAAACAATTATTTTCCCTCTCCGATCAAGTTGAACAAAGAGCATGGGCTTTTCATGAAGTATTTAGATAAAACTTTAAAATTAGCTCCTTTTTAACTTTTTTTATTTGAGATAATTTTTCCTAGCTAAAACTACTTTAATTAATAACCACCATGCTAAAGGATTAAATATTATGGGAAAGGCCATTTCCCCAAAATCATTTATCTTTTTTTCTTTCAGTGCGATTAAACCCCAATATAAGCGAAGATAGTCACGAATTGCCGAAATTTTAGGGAGCATCTTGTCATATTTAGGGTTAACTAAATCGTAAATTTTCTCCTTAATTAAAATGTTATATTCTAACCGTTTTTCTAAAGAATATTTCTGATTAACTCCCTCACACCAAATAGTACGATAAACCAAAGGTTTATTAATAAAAATTGCGTCGCCAAAATTCGCAATTCTTAGCCAAGAATCAATCTCATCATACAATTGAACTTCATCAAAACAAGTATCCCATCCTCCTGATTTTACAAAAGCATCTTTTCTGAAGGCAACTTGAACCGGTGTGCCAAAAGGTAACTGATCTAATAACATATTATAATGAATATCCTCTTGAGAAATATAAACTAATTCTCCTTGTTTTACTATTCTGGTTTGACCGATTTTTTCGCCCTGTTTATTAACATTAATTGCTTGACAAGAACAAATTACAGCTTGAGGATTTTTATTAATTGCTTGACTCATTATTTCTAAACAATTAGGATTTAAATAATCGTCATCATCCAGTAATTTGATCCAGTCACCCTGACTCATTTCTACTCCCCTATTAACGCTACTAGAATGACCTAAATTCTTCTCATTATGAGCCCATTTTATTGAATTTCCTAAACTTTTTAAATAGTCTAATGTGCCATCGCTAGAACAATCATCCACTACAATTATTTCACAATTAATACTTTGATTTATTACAGATAAAATAGCTCTTTTTAAAAAAGATAAACGATTATAAGTGGTGATCACCACAGTAAAATTATTCATAATAAGATTAAATGATTGTTAAATTTATGTTTTGTAAAAATCTCTGCTTGTTGGTATTTCAATCCCTATTATCTCATAGATTTTTACTCAAAATTAAAGTTAAAATGAAAGATTGTCAAATTTAAAAATTAGAGGAAAATCGTGACCATTAGAGTTAGAATTGCACCCAGTCCCACCGGAAATTTGCATATTGGAACAGCGAGAACGGCTGTATTTAATTGGCTTTTTGCCCGTCATCACCAAGGTACTTTTATTTTAAGGGTTGAAGACACCGATTTAGAAAGATCTCGTCCCGAATATACGGAAAATATCAAATCTGGTTTAACTTGGTTGGGGTTGACTTGGGATGAAGGTCCATTTTTTCAAACCGATCGCTTTGATTATTATAAGCAAGCCATCCAAACCTTATTAGACAAGGGTTTTGCCTATCGTTGCTATTGTACCACGGAAGAATTGGAGCAAATGCGCGAGGCACAAAAAGCCAAAAATCAAGCTCCCCGTTACGACAACCGTCACCGTAATTTAACCCCCGAAGATGAGGCAAAATTTAAAGCAGAAGGCAGAAAACCCGTAATTCGCTTTAAAATTGACGATCATCAGGAGATTGCTTGGAATGACGCAATCAGAGGCCGTGTGACCTGGAAAGGCAGCGATTTAGGTGGCGATATGGTCGTAGCGCGCACTCCCGAAACCGATGATGAAGCTTTCGGTCAGCCTTTATATAACCTTGCTGTGGTAGTCGATGATATTGAGATGAACATCACGCAGGTGATTCGCGGAGAAGACCATATAGCGAACACAGCCAAGCAAATCCTGCTTTATGAAGCGCTAGGGTCAAAAGTGCCGGAATTTGCCCATACTCCTCTTATTTTGAATCATGAAGGTCGTAAATTGTCGAAACGGGATGGGGTTACCTCCATTGATGATTTTAGAAAAATGGGCTTTTTGCCAGAAGCGTTGGCGAATTATATGACTTTGTTGGGTTGGACTCCTCCCGATGCAACTCAAGAAATTTTCACCCTTACAGAAGCTGCCGAAAAGTTTAGTTTAGACAGGGTAAATAAGGCTGGCGCAAAGTTCGATTGGGATAAGTTAGACTGGATTAATAGTCAGTATTTACATAAAATGTCCCCTGAAAAATTGGTCGATCTATTAGTTCCTTTTTGGGAAAATGCAGGATATCCGGTTGATATTGCAGGCGATCGCCCTTGGTTAGAAAGTTTAACGGGTTTAATTGCTCCTAGTTTAACCCGTTTAGCTAATGCTTTTGACGAAAGTCGTTTATTATTAACAGAAACTGTAAGTTACAATGAACAGGCGATCTGCCAATTAAAATTAGAAGGTGTTAAAGAAATTATCGAATTTGTGTTAGAAAATGTCACAAAGATTGAAAATTTAACAGAAGATTCCGCTAAAGAAATTATCAATCAAGTAACCAAAGCTCAAAAAGTCAAAAAAGGTTTAGTAATGAAATCTTTAAGAGCAGCATTAATGGGAGAATTAAGCGGACCAGATTTAATTCAATCATGGTTATTATTAAACCAAAAAGGTTGGGATAAAAACCGTTTAGAAAAGGCGCTAAAAGTGATTTAAAAGTTCGTTGTTGCGCTTTAGCGCTTCCCTATTTTAGCGCTAAAGCGCAACAACAAACCTTTAATTATTTACACTTTTCGCATTATATAAACTCATGGTTTTTTCTATGCCTTGTTTTAAGCTATAATTAATAGCATCTTCGGTTAAAATAAGCACTTCTTTAATAATTTTCTGCTCCTCGGGCGCGAATTTTCCTAACACATGGGAAATCGTATCTTTGTTGGGGTTAGATTTGCCAATTCCGATTCTTAAACGAGAGAAATTCTGACTATTTACATGGGAAATAATCGATTTCATTCCGTTGTGACCTCCCGCAGAACCTGATAAACGCAATCTTATTTTACCTATGGGTAAGTCCATGTCATCATATATTACCAAGATGGATTCTGGGGGTATTTTATACCAGTCTAAAACGGCTTTTACTGCTTGTCCAGAACGATTCATATAGGTAGTAGGTTTAAGTAAAAACATTTTAGTTCCATTTTTACCAACCTCAGAAAATAGACCATGAAAACGGCGATTTTCCTTTAAAGAAGCCCCCCAAGAAAGTGCCAAATTATCGATCGCCTCAAAGCCAATATTATGTCGAGTATGGTCATATTTTGGCTCAGGATTTCCCAAACCAACAATCAATTGCGGAACGATCAAATCACCCATTTTTTAATAATTAATAATTAATAATTAATTATTATAGCAGTTTCAATATTTATGCCAAATGTTTTCCCCCTCTCCCCGTGGGATGAGGGGGGTTGGGGGGTGAGGGTTGTATCTCATTCAATCCGAAAACGCTATATCAACTATTAACTATTAACTGTCAACTATCAACTATCCAAGTGTCCTAAAATTTGAAAAACTTGTCGTTGTTCAAATAACCTTACTAATTCTTGATTAAGTTTATTCTGACCGGCTTCTTCTCGCAATATTTTTAAGGCTATATTTAAAGGTAACGCTTTTTTGTAAGGGCGATCTGCTGCTGTTAAAGCATCATAAATATCGGCGATCGCCATAATTTGAGATTGAAAAGGAATTTGATCACCTTTCAAACCCAGAGGGTAGCCCGTGCCATCAATCTTTTCATGATGTCCAAAAGCAATAACAGGTACATTTTGCAAAGGTTTAGTCCAGGGAATTTGGAGTAAAAATTCATAAGATTTGGTAACATGGGACTCGATCGCGGCGCGTTCTTCCAAGGTAAGATTGCCTTTAGGAAGCATTAATTGGTCCAATTCTGCTTTAGTTACTAAAGGTCTAATTTGGCCGTCAATATCTTCATAAGTATAGCGAGAAAGGGCCGATAATTCTTGGGAAACTTCTTGAATTGTGTCCAAAAATTCCTTGGTTTTATAAGCCATTGGCTCATTAAAAGCCTCAATTAATTTCCAATAAAAATCTAATTTTTCCATTCCTTGATCTAATTCGATCTCAAATTTACTTAATTTTTGACAGTGAGGACAACCAAAATGATTAAAAATAAAATGTTCATGGTGAGGGTGATGTAACAAATAACTAAATTTGTTTTCGGCACAATTTCTCTCTAAAGTTCGACGTATCACCGCAAAGCGTTGACGGATTATTTCCAAAGTATCAGGATAGAGTTTTTTACTCTTAGTTAAAACCGCTTCTGGGACACCAATTTTACCAAAGTCGTGTAAAAGTGCCGCATAACGAATCTCCTTTATTTGCTGTTTGTTAAACCACAATTTTTTTAAAGGACCAAAATCCACCAAATTTACTTCTTTTGCTAATTTTACCGTTAATTCCGCCACTCGTTCTGAATGTCCAGAAGTCGTCGGATCTCGAGCTTCAATGGCTTGAACAGAGGCTTTTACAAAACCTTCAAATAGATTTTCAATACTTTCTTGAAGCATATTTCTTTCAATAGAAATTGCCACTTGAGAAGCGAGAGAAATTAAAATTCTTTCCTCAAATTTTGAGTAACCTTGACTATAATTACAGGTATTTTCAGGAGTAAGTTTAAGATCAGGATGATTTTTTCGATTAATTAACTGTAATACCCCAATTATTTGACCATTTTGATCCTGCATTGGTAAGACTAAAACCGAACGAGTCCGATAATTGAAATTTTTATCAAAACTTTTATCTAACTGGTATGGTAAAGAAGAAGCTAATTGATAAGCGTCATGGATATTAAGGGTTTTACCAGTTATGGCCACATAACCCGCTAAACTTTTCGTCGTTAAAGGTAAAGCAAATTCTTTAAAAGAAAAATTTTCTAGAGAGTCATTTTGTGCTACTTTAAAAAGTAATTTAGTCGGCTGATCATTTTTATCAATTAAATAGACACTCCCAGCATCAGAATAAGTAATTTCTCGACTTTTACTTAAGATTAAATTTAATAATTTATCTAAATCACGACTGGATGAAAGTGCGGCTCCAATGGATAAAAGTTCTTCGATTAATTCGATTCTATATTGATTAGCAGTTTCAAAATCTTGCTCTTGTAAAGGTAATAAGGATAATTTTTGGCCATTCATAATTTTTTTAGGTTTAAGTAATCATTAACTTAGATAATATTCATAATTACTAGATTAAAAGATAAGGATAATTAATGCTATCAGTAAAATTACCGATTTTTTTCAAGACATTTAATCCACTTTTAACTCATAATATAAACTATAACGGAAATAAGAAAAATAAAAATTATGGAAGATCAAAACCAATCTCAGTTAAGCCGACTTTTCCAAACTTTAGTTTATTTTGAGATTATTCCTTTTTGGGGTTGTTTTAAACGAATTTTGACCATTTTTAAGCAAAATTCTACTAAATCCACTATTTTACTGGTGGGATTTACCAATCATTCCCCTTTAATCCCTAAAATAATCAGTAATCCTAATTATCACCTCCGAGTTATTGTGGGCAATGTTGCTGAAGCTAGAAAATTTTGGGGCGATCAAGTTCAATTAATTGACTCAGAAAATTTAACTTCTAATATAATGGACAATGTGGAAACAGTAATTTATAATCCCCATAGTAATTTAGATATAGAAAAAATCTCTAATTTTATCGCTAAAAATATGACACAAAACACAGACACAATGTTATTTGATTTCACTAATTCTAACACAGAAATAAAGGAAATTTGGGGCGCTTTAGATGATGTCGTTATGGGGGGAATTAGTAATAGTAATATTACGCTTTCTAATCACGTTGCGATCTTTTCTGGTAATGTTTCCGTGCAAAATAATGGTGGTTTTGCCTCCGTTAGAACTCGTAATTTTACTCCCGCTTGGGATTTATCCGCTTATTCTGGTATGGAATTAAGGCTAAAAGGTGACGGCAAACGTTATAAATTTATTAGCCGTTGTGAAGGTAAATGGGATGGGATTGCCTATTGTTATAGCTTTGATACTATCTATAATTTATCCCAAACTATTCGCATACCTTTTAAAGATTTAATCCCTACTTTTCGTGCAAAAACTGTTAATAACGCCGAAAAATTTGATTCCAGTAAGGTTTATTCTTTACAATTTATGTTAAGTAAATTTGAGTATGACGGCCAGTTAAATCCGAACTTTGATCCCGGATTTTTTGCCCTTGAAATTGAATATATCAAAGCATATTAACAGTTAATAATAATTCAGAAATCCGATTTTTGACATTGAGGTGGTAATCATTATTTTTGGCTTAAAAATCGGATTTCTTATCCTTACCTATTAATTAATTGAAAAGAGGAATTGAAAAATTTTCTGCTCACACCTTCCGTAATCAAAATAGCAGTAATTAAGTTCGTTAATGCGATCATAAAAAGGATTAAAATTTGATAAGATGCAGCTTCTAAAGGTGGACTTCCTCCTAAAACTTGCCCGGTAAACATCCCCGGTAAACTTACTAATCCTACTACCATCATCTGATTTAAGGTGGGGATTAAAGATGTCCTAATTGCCTCCTTTCGATAACTTTCTACTGCTTGTTTTGGTGTTGCTCCTAAACTTAAATGTGTCTCAATTTCCAGACCATTATTATTAATATTACTCGCTAATCTTTCCCCCCCTAAAGCTGCACTATTCATCGCATTTCCTAATACCATTCCTGTCAGGGGAATGATATATTGGGGATCATACCAACTAAGAGGCTGGATAATTAATATCATTGTATATGCTAAAGTAAACGCTGTACTAGCAAAAATTGACAGCCAAACTATTGGTATTAATCCTATTATTTTTTTACTGATACGATTACGAGCTACAATTGTGGCGATCGTCACCATTATTGCTAAAATAAGTATTACTGCTAAAGGATTATCTAAAGCGAAAATTACATCTAAAAGTGAACCAATTACTAATAATTGTAAAATCGATCTACCTGTGGCCATAATTAGCTGATTTTCTAATTGTAATTTTTGCCATAAAGATAGGGTGACAGCAATTCCCATTATTCCTAAAGCTAAAACTAAATCAAAAAAGTCAAGTTTAATTAAATCATTCATAATACTTTTATTTACTTCTTTTTTTGGTTATTCTATATTATTAATAAAATTTAGGTTCAAAAACGTGAACATTATTCCTCCCGTTGATTTAAGCAAACAGTATAAATTAATTAGTACCGAAACTAACGCTGCTATTTTGGCAATTTTAGCCTCTGGCAAATATGTTGGTGGTCAGAGCGTAGCGGATTTTGAAAGCAATTTTGCCAACTATACGAGAGTTGAACATTGCATCGCCTGTAACTCGGGTACAGATGCACTTTTTTTGGCTCTCAAAGCCCTGAATATTGGTCCTGGTGACGAGGTAATTACGACTCCCTTTACTTTCATCGCTACTTCGGAAGTTATCATCAGAGTGGGCGCAAAACCCGTTTTTGTCGATATTGATTTAGATACCTTTAATATGGATTTAACTCAAATTGAAAAAGCAATCACAAAGCAAACGAAGGCAATTATTCCCGTTCATTTATTTGGACAACCTTTAAATATGACCATTTTAGGCGAAATTGCGGCGAAATATAATCTTTTTCTGGTTGAAGATTGCGCTCAAGCTACGGGGGCAACTTGGAATCAAGAAAAAGTAGGAAGCATTGGTCAAGTGGGCTGTTTCAGCTTTTTTCCCACCAAAAATTTAGGAGCTTGTGGAGACGGGGGAGCAATTACGACTAATGATCCGGCGATCGCCACCCGTGTTAAAATGTTAAGGGAACATGGTTCAAATGTACGTTATCGCCATGATGAAACGGGAATAAACAGCCGTTTAGATAGTATTCAAGCAGCTATTTTAAATATTAAATTACGTTATTTAGATCAATGGAATAAACAAAGGGAAAAAATCGCCCATAACTATCAGGAATTATTAAAATATATCCCAGGAATTAAATTGCCCGGCGCAATTTCTGGGGGAAATCATGTCTGGAATCAGTACACAATTTTAATCGAAAATAATCGTAATCAAGTCAAGGAAAAATTACAAAAAAACGGCATAATTAGCATGATTTATTATCCAATTTCTTTGCATTTACAACCAGTTTATAACAATTTAGGCTATCATAAGGGGGACTTTCCTAACGCAGAAAAAGCCTGCGATTCTGTGTTATCTTTACCCATGTTTCCTGACTTAACCCACGAAGAACAACAACAAATTGCCTACGCATTAAAATAGAATAAAACAGAGGTGAAAAACCATGACAATTACACCGATAAAATTGAATATTTCCCCTGAAACAAGTCAGTTATTAGATAAAGATACCGAATGGGAAGTAATGCCAGAACCAGATATAAGTGACATAATAATTGAGGATGGACAACCTGTGGATAATATTTTATCTGAAAAACAACAACGTTTATTAGTTGCTTCGGCCTATAGTTCTTTAAGCCAAGAAAAACCATTTTTAGTAACAGCAAATGTTGGACTATTTTATGCTGCGAAAAAACCGCCTTTAGTTCCTGATCTTATGTTAAGTTTAAGGGTGAAATGTCCCGAAGATTGGACTCAAAAGAAAAATAAATCCTACTTTATTTGGAATTTTGGTAAATATCCCGAAATTGCCATTGAAATTGTGTCTAATAAAGTCGGTCATGAATTAGATAGTAAATTAGAAGATTATTTGGATGCTGGTGTTTCTTATTATGTGGTTTTTGACCCCTTAAAATATTTAAGTGACCAGGTTTTACAAGTGTATAAAAAAGGAGTTACTTCCTATCATTTACAGACAAATTATTGGCTAGAAGAAGTTAATTTAGGCCTAATTTTATGGTCAGGAGAATTTGAAGGAACTTTTTATCAAAATTGGTTAAGATGGTGTGATCAATCTGGTAATATTCTCTTAACTGGTGATGAAAAAGCCGAAGTTGAAAAACAACGTGCTGAAGCTGAAAAACAATGCGCTGATCATGAAAAGCAACGTGCTGAAGCTGAAAAACAACGCGCTGACCATGAAAAGCAACGTGCTGAAGCTGAAAAGCAACGCGCTGATCGTTTCGCACAATTATTAAGAGAAAATGGGATCAATCCAGATCATATTTAAGCAATTATTGAGCCTAAAAATCCGATTTCTTAAATCGGATTTTTTAACGCTTAAATTCTCGCAGATGGTAAGATTAACATTGCGTCACCAAAGGAGTAAAAACGGTATTTTTCCCGCATTGCTTCCTCATATAAAGACAGTAAACGCTCCCTACCAATCAACGCACTTACTAACATTAATAAACTCGAACAAGGTAAGTGAAAATTAGTAATTAAACCGTCAATAATTTGCCATTGATAACCCGGATAAATAAATATATTTGTCTTACCCCGCCAAGGAGATAGAAAGCCTTGATCAAGCTCCTTAAATGCCCCTTCTAACGCACGTACAGCCGTTGTTCCCACTGCAATGACCCGCCCCCCATTTGCCTTGGTTTCAGCGATTTTAGCCACGGTTTCGGCGGGAATTTCGAGGTATTCTTGGTGCATATCATGGCTGGTTATGTCTTCAACTTCAACGGGGCGAAATGTGCCGACTCCCACATGAAGGGTAATAAATGCTTGTTGAATGCCTTTTTCCGTTAAAGTTGCTAACAGTTTTTCCGTAAAATGTAGCCCTGCTGTCGGAGCGGCAACTGCACCTAATTTCTCTGCAAAAACGGTTTGATATTGACTATCTTCTGACTTACTAGAAGTTATATAAGGAGGTAAAGGAAGCTGTCCAAATTTAGGTAAAATCTCCATGAAAGACCCAGTTTCAGGTAACAGAAATTCTACGATTCTTCCCCCAGTTTTTTCATCTTTATCAATGACTTTAGCCCTCAATAAACTATCATCTATTGCCGATTTAAAGATAATTTCTGTACCAATTTTAAAATGTTTCCCTGGTTTAACTAAAGCTAACCATTGATTACTGTTTTGCTCTTCTAATAATAAAATTTCCACAGCTGCTCCTGTAGATTTATTACCATATAATCGCGCTGGAATTACTTTTGTGTTATTAAAAACCAATAAATCTCCCGGTTGTAACCAGTTTGCTAAATCATGGAATTTTTGATGATGATAACTGGTCAGGGAATCTATCACCAATAAACGCGAACTATCTCGGGGAATTACCGGATTTTGTGCAATTAATTCCTCGGGTAGATTATAGTTATAATTAGATAAAAGGCGATCGTTAGTCATTTTTACTTACTCATAAATATTTGGGTAATTTCCCCCATTAATTATTCAAAATATAGGGGGAATTTACCCTAGTCAAGGGGTGATCTTTTCTGTCAGATTAGAGATATAGCATTATATGAGAGGAAGATACAATTTATGGAATATATTTATTTCTTGGGCAACGCTAGTTTAACTTTACGGATAATTAAACATTTGCGTCAAATGCCTTATTTATCTCCTTCAATCATGACAGTTATTCATCAAATTGATGGTTGGATTATTAAAGTTAAATTAGTAACACCTTTAAATCAAAAACAAGATGGCGATTTTCGCGCCTATTTATCGGAATTGGGTATTCCTTATCAACCCGAAATTCGTTTGCAAATGGTATTCTGGAGTTTAGATACGGGACAATCCCCCATTGAGGTTATGCGTCGTTATCAAGTGGCAATTGTTTCCCACGGAAGACCTGATTGCGCGGATATTGTTGCTTTTCGTCAGCAATTTACCAGAGGTTTGGGATATTGTCCAGAAACTTTAGCCTAGTTTGACCATCATTAAGATAATTTATCTTAATTTCCCTTGATTCTTTATTTGTAATCGCCTATTATACACTAAGTATTGTATTTTTAACAAGATTATTTAGGGAAATTATTATTATGAATAAGGCCTTATTATTATTAAGTCAATTAGATAATGATGATTTAGATTGGTTAACTAAAACTGCACGCAAAAAAATTGTTCAACCTAAGGAAATTTTGATTTATGAAAATTCACAAATTAACGCTCTTTATATTGTTTTAAGTGGTAGTTTTAAGGTGATCTTAAAAGCTTTAAATGATCATGAATTGGCACGAATTGCCGTCGGAGAAGTCATCGGCGAAATTTCATTTGTTATTCCTCGGCCTACTTTGGCCACTGTACAGGCGATCGAAACCTCAATAGTATTAGATATTCCCCGTTTAGAGTTAACTTCGAGACTACAATGGAATACGGGTTTTGCAGCCCGTTTTTATCGTTTTACCTCCATGTGTTTAGCAGAAAGAATGCACAACACCGTTAAACGTTTAGGAGAAAATGCGGATTTAGAAGAGATAGAATTGCAAGAAAAAGGCGTTACAAATATATCGGAAAATGCTTTAAAAGTAGCCGAAGTTAAATTTAATTGGCTAGTAAATAATTCTAAGTAAGGTGGGCAATTTTTTATCATTAAAAACAGGAGAATTAAATTGATCAAAAATTGCCCACCCTACGATAAAACTAATGTTTATAAGCTGCTCCTAAATATAATTCCCCAACTTTCGGATCATTTAATAGCTCGACTCCTGAAGCAACGATCGCCTCTTTACCACTTTCTAAAACATAACCTCTGTCGGCCATTTCTAAAGCTTTTTTCGCGTTTTGTTCCACTAAAATAATCGCTTTTCCAGTCTGATTAATCGCCTTAATTTGTTCAAAAACACTGCTAACTAAAATAGGAGATAAAGCAGCGGAAGGTTCATCTAAAATTAACAATTCAGGGTCTAACATTAAAGCTTTACCCATGGCTAACATTTGTCTTTCACCACCGGATAAAGTGCCGGCTTTTTGCTTTCTTCTCTTAGCTAAAACCGGAAACATCGTATATATTTTATCCTTTAAACTTTTCAGGGAATTATTAACAATAAAAGCGCCCATTTCTAAATTTTCTTCCACCGATAAAGTCGCAAAAACATTTTGAATTTGTGGCACATAACACATCCCTTTCGGGACAATTTCATTCGGTTTTAAACCAGAAATTTTTTCACCTTTAAAAACAATTTCTCCCTGATTTGGTGTTAACAAACCAAAAATTGCCTTCGCCAAAGTTGACTTACCCGCCCCATTAGGACCAATAACAGTAACTAATTCCCCCGGAGCAATCTTAAAATTAATTCCCTGCAAAATATTCAAATCCTTAATATAACCAGCGTAAACATCTTTTACTACTAATAAATCACTCATATAAATATTCTCTTATTAATTATTTAAGAAGTAAGTAAAAAGTAAAAAATTTTCTCTTACTTCTTACTTATTACTTATTACTTTTTACTTCTTACTGTGGTGTTCTCTGCAAATCCGGTCTTTCTTCGGGAACGATCGCCCCTTCAACCGGGCAAACTTGCAGACAGATGCCGCAATCTATACAGGTTGCAAAATCAATCCAATACCAATCAGTCCCTTTGGTATTTTTACCCGGACCTTCGTGGATACAAGCAACAGGACAAGCATCGACGCAATCTGCAACTCCTTCACAGGTATGGGTAACAATAGTGTGTGCCAATTTTTTTCTCCGCAATAAATTCTCTTTTACAAAATCATACCTGATGGTTGATCGCCTAATTTTTTTAACTTAAAAATTAGGGCTATTCTTATTGTTTGATTCCGCTATCAATAAATAATTGAGTTAGGTCTTTGCCCATTAATTGATCTTCACATAATAGCGCTAAACAACGTTTAGCAAAATGTTCATCTTTGTCAATTTTTTCCCTCAAAAAATCTTTCACAGATTTTGGAGTAATCTTTTGAGGAGCATATAACTTTTCAATTTCCTTAAAAGAGCGATTCAAATAAATATTCTGACTCTCAAGTTCATCATCATAAACCACATCTCTACTCACCCATTCCCAATCAACTCGTTGAATCCAGCATTTTTCATCTGTATAAATCGAATTAATATTAATGGTTAAATCGTCACTTACCCACCAATAGGTTTGAGCGTCATCATAGAGATGCCCCTGTACACTATTGGCTAAAGTTACATGGCCGCCAGAAAAGTTGCGGATATTCACATTCGCATTATCAGTTGTCCGATAAGCCAATTTTAAACGCAAATAAAGTCCTTCTTTCTGATATTTATTGGGACGGGGTAACAGGTGTCGAAAACTAATTGCCGCACCTGCTCCGTAAATTTCAATCAACCCAATTGAGCGATCCAAATACCAATTATCCCCATAAATAGCCGCATCTGGTGCCCAAGCAGTGCCACTTTGGCCTAAAATATCATTTTCCTGGGATAAATGAGGACGAGGCATAACTGTTTTGCGCACACTGGGAAAAAACTCTCTTTTCAATTCCATGGCTAACCTGATTAATTACATATTTGATCTGATTATATTTCTTAACCTAATATTATATCTAATCGTTTAGGGAATATCTGTCAAGTTTTAACCCAAAAACCCTTGTTAATTAAGGGCCAGAGGTTATTTAAGTGGGGTTAATGGTGCGAAACCATGACCCACTCCTACCTAGGTTCAGAGCTGCGGGTGATCGTCAACTTCTGTAGAGACGTAGCATGCTACGTCTCTACAATTACTATTAATTGGCGTTTTAATTAAATGTTTTTGAACTTAATAAATCTAAAAATCTTTAATCAAGAAACCAATTAATAGTAATTCTTAGTAGGGGCGAACGGAGGAGCGCCCCTACACCTTACCTTACTGAGCCAGCTTTGGACTTAAGTCCAGAGCTGGTAATGGTTTTGCACTATTAACCCACCGCGAAATTTATTTCGAGGAAACCAACAGCAAAAGTCTCCTAAAGCGACTAAAAAACGCAATAACTTCCCCCCTGATCAGGGCAGGGCGGTTTCAAAGTAAAAAGTGTAAATCTTTGAAACCCTTGCCTAATATTAGTTTAAATACCTTTTTCCTAATACTTAAAAAACAGGTTTAAAATATTAGGAAATATGCTCCCCTCTCCCTTTGGGATGAGGGGTTGGGGGTGAGGGTCTTCAAATTTTGCTCTCGACTTTGAAACGGTTTCCCTGCTGCTTGAAAGGGGGGAAGTTACCGATGAAAACACCTCGGTTAATAAACTCTTGAAACTCAATTCTTTTCCCAATACCGGCAATTTTTTCCTCAACTCCCTTAATTTCCGTTTTAATCTGTGTTCCCGAAGCTTCTATTTTTTCCTCAACTCGGTTAAGTTCACCCTTTAATTCTCCTTCAACTCGTTTAAGTTCACCCTCG
This sequence comes from Synechococcales cyanobacterium S06, assembly GCA_011391125.1. Classification (GTDB taxonomy): domain Bacteria; phylum Cyanobacteriota; class Cyanobacteriia; order Cyanobacteriales; family JAABRE01; genus JAABRE01. The sequence continues at coordinate 21,787 of JAABRE010000010.1, read as the reverse complement.
ATCCGAGTTTGACCTATTTTTAAATCTGTAACATCGTTTTCTATTCTATCTAATCGTTGGTTAATTTGAGCAAATTGTTGGTTAACTTGAGCAAATTGTTGGTTAACTTGCTTAAATGCTTGATCGAGATATTCCTTTAAATCCTGTTCAATTATTACTGACATAAGGTAAACTCCTAATTACAATTTTTTTTTGAAAAATTAGGGAAGTTTTAAATTTATTCCCCATTTTTTTGTTCATTTACCAGTAATGCACAAAAGTGTAAATTTGTCAAGTCTGGCTTACTTTTTAATACCTAAGTGTTTTATATTTAAACCATAAAAAATCTGATCAAGTTCAGTAAAAATACTGATTTTAAAAATTAAATAACATTGTAAAATCAAAATATAATTTTAAAGAAATAGGGTGAAAATGTATGAATACCCAAGATGACCGCTACAAATCCCTAGCACAATACCTCGTAAATGTCAAGTCTTTGTTACAAAACTTAACAATTGAACTCGACGAGGCCGGCCAACCACAATCTTGATTGTGGTTGGCCGATTCAATTTTGTCGGTAGCCTTCGGGGACAACTACGATCGCCCCATCCTCGACTCAATCCTAACCCAGTGGAATAACGGCGACTTCAGCAATTTACCAACCTTTGAAGTAATCAGTAGTGCTATTTTAGGTAATGCTAACGGTGGCTATTCTCAGCAAACCAACACCATTTATTTAGCTGATAATTTCGTAAATAATGCCCTACCCTACACCATTGATGGCGTAATCTTAGAGGAAATCGGCCATTATATTGACGCACAGATTAATACGGTTGATTCGGCAGGGGATGAAGGAGCGATCTTTTCAGCATTGGTGCAAGGTAAGACTTTATCCGAGGATACTTTAACTCAACTTAAGGCTGAAGATGATTCTGCCACTATTATTATTGATGGTGAAGAAAGGGCGATCGAAATGGCCACGGGACCGCGCATGGTGTTTGCTGCCAGCGATGGTATTAACGGCACTGAGCTGTGGATAACAGATGGCACTACCAGTAGTTTGCTTAAGGATATTAATCCAGGTTCGGTTGCCAGTAATCCAGGTAATTTCATAGCGTTAAGTAATGGCAATGTGCTGTTTTCTGCGACCGATGTTACCAACGGCACTGAAATGTGGATTACCGACGGAACGACAAATGGTACAAACCTGATCATGGACATCAGATCAGGTTCGGCTAATGCCATTGGCTTCTCTACAAATTTCAAAGCACTGAGCAATGGTAAAGCATTGTTTACCGCCAATGATGGCATTAACGGTAATGAGTTATGGATAACTGATGGTACGGCTGCCGGAACTTCCATGCTCAAGGAAATTAATCCTACTACTGGAGTCATAGGTTCTGATCCCAAAGGTTTAACGGCACTGGGTGTCGATAAATTTCTTTTTCAGGCAAATGATGGCACTAACGGTCTTGAGCTGTGGATTACCGATGGCACTACTGCCGGAACAACGCTGGTCAAGAATATTTCAGCCACAGGCGATTCTTCACCTACAAATTTTTTCTCCTTAGGTGATGGTCGGGCACTGTTTTCAGCCAACAATGGCACGGCGAATTTTGAGCTGTGGATAACAAACGGCACGAGTGCAGGGACTTCGCTGCTTAAAGAGATTAATACTGGTGGTAGTTCGAGTCCTGCAAACTTTAGCAAACTGGCTGATGGCAGAGTTGTCTTTACTGCCTGGGATGGCTCCGCAACCGGGCAGCACGGCACTGAACCCTGGATTACTAACCTCACGACTGCTGGAACCACACTGTTAAAGGATATTAGTAGTGGAATTACTGACTCCAATTCTTCCAATTTCACGGCACTCAACGGCAAGGTGCTATTTTCTGCTCAGGACATCACCTATGGTCTTGAACTATGGATAACTGATGGCACAACTACCCAGTTGTTAAAAGATATTCGTCCAGGTGCGATTAGCTCTACTCTTGCCAACTTCACTGACCTGGGTAATGGCAAGATGGTGTTTTCAGCCCACGAAGATACTAATGGTATCGAACTGTGGGTCACTGATGGCACGGACACTGGAACGACTTTAGTTAAGGATATTAATCCAGGCACAGCCAATTCCAGCCCCAAAAACTTTACGATTCTGGGCAATGGTAAAGCCCTGTTTCAATCGACCAATGCTGCAAACGCTGCTGAACTGTGGATTACCGACGGTACTGCTGCTGGGACGCAGCTGGTAACCGATATTAATACCCTATCCGCCAGTTCCAGTCCTGCAAACTTTTTTGTATTGAACGGCAAGCTGTTGTTTTCAGCGACCGATGGTTATACGGGCTCGGAGCTGTTTATTTCCGATGGCACAGCGGCAGGAACCACACAGCTCATGGATATAAACCCCGGAACAGCAAGCGGTTCTCCTACAAATTTTATCTCGTTGGGTAATGGTAAAGCTCTTTTTACAGCGACCACGGCGGCTGCGGGCAATGAACTGTGGCTGACTGACGGCACGGCGGCAGGAACAAGCCTGCTTACAGATATTAACCTTGGCACGAGTGGTTCCAATGCCAGCAACTTTTTCGCACTGGGTAACGGTAAAGTCGTGTTCTCAGCCTCGGATGGTACGGTAGCGGGAGTAGGTCACGGTACGGAGCTGTATATTTCCGATGGCACTTCGGCGGGAACCCATCTGCTTCAAGATATTAATTCAGGAACAGCTAGCTCCAGCCCGGCAAACTTCTTCTCACTGGGCAACGGCTCTGCGGTGTTTAAAGCCACTGATGTCACCAATGGTACGGAATTGTGGGTGACTGATGGCAGCACCGCCAGTCTGGTTAAGAATATTAATACAGGAACAGCCAATGCCTTTACAACACCCAACTTCGCGTTACTGAATACAGGCACAGCACTATTTGCCGCCAACGATGGCACCAATGGCACTGAACTGTGGATTACCAACGGCACCACAGCGGGAACCACGCTGGTAAAGAATATTTATACGGGAGGACTCAGTTCTTCACCCCAACTATTGTTCTCACTGGGCAACGGCAAAGTGCTGTTCAATGCTGGGGATAGCACCAACGGCACGGAACCGTGGATTACCGATGGCACAGCGGGGGGGACTGTTCTGCTTAAAAATATTAAGCCAGGCACAGGTAATTCCAACCCCAACAAATTCACCCTGTTGACCCCTGGCAGGGCCATATTTACCGCCGATGATGGCGTGGTGGGTATCGAGTTGTGGGTCACCGATGGCACGGCAGCAGGAACCCAGCTGCTCATGGATACCACTCCTGGCGTTTTTGATGCTTCCATTCAGAACCTCACGCCCCTGGGCAATGGCAAAATGCTGTTCACTAATAATAGCAACAGCACTTATGGTGCCGAGTTGTGGGTGACTGACGGTACTGCGGCCGGCACCAGTGTGCAGGATCTAAATCCTGGCACTAACAGCTCCACTCCATCGAGTTTAACCGCTCTGGGCAATGGCAGTGCCTTGTTCAGTGCCAACGATGGCGTAAATGGCACGGAGCTATGGATTTCGGATGGAACTACAGCCGGAACACTGCTGCTTAAGGACATAAATCCAGGATCCGGCAACTCTTCTCCTAGCAATTTCAGACTCCTGGGTGATGGCCGAGTGCTGTTCAGTGCCACTGATGCCACGCACGGCGCGGAGCTGTGGATCACTGATGGCACGGCGACTGGCACCATGCTGGTTCAGGATATTAACAGCACCACTGCCAGCTCTACGCCCTCGGTGGGTGCAATCCTTTCGGGTTCAGCACCGTCAAACACCGCCCCCACCGACTTAAGCCTTTCTGCCAATACCATTACTGAAAATACAGTTATTGGTACAGGCCTTAAAATTGGCAATATTACCATCACCGACCCTGACACCACAGGCAATAACAACGTCCTCACTGTTGAAGGAACAGACGCAGGTAACTTTGAAATTCGCAATAGTACCGAACTCTTCTATATTGGAGCCAGTCCCGACTTTGAAACCAAAACCAGCTACAGTATTAACCTCAAATCCTCCGATGGCGCATTAACCTATAGCGAAGCCTTCTCCGTCAATGTTAGTAACGTCAACGAAACACCCACCGATTTAACCCTTTCAGCTACCACCGTTAATGAAAACGTGGCTGCTGATACCGACATTGGTACATTTAGCACAACAGATCCTGATACAGGCAATACTTTTACCTATAGTTTGGTTAGTGGTACAGGTAGTACAGATAATAGTTCATTTACCATTGTTAGCAATCAACTTCAAATTAATAATTCCCCTGACTTTGAGACCAAAAGTAGTTATAACATCCGAGTAGGAACTACAGATCAAGGTAGTTTAACTTTTGAGAAACAGTTGACCATCGGGATTAATGATGTTAACGAAAATGTTAACGAAACACCCACTGATTTAACCCTCAGTGCTACCACTGTTAATGAAAACGTGGCTGCTAATACAGTCGTTGGTACATTTAGCACCACTGATCCTGACACAGGCAATACTTTTACCTATAGTTTGGTTAGTGGTACAGGTAGTACAGATAATAGTTCATTTACCATCGTTAACAATCAACTTCAGATTAATAATTCCCCTGATTTTGAGACCAAAAGTAGTTATAACATCCGAGTAGGAACTACAGATCAAGGTAGTTTAACTTTTGAGAAAACTTTGACCATTGGGATTAATAATGTTAACGAAGCACCTGTCATTACCTCTGGTCAAAGTTACTCCCTCAATGAAAATACCAAAAATGGTACGGTTGTTGGTACAGTCCTGGCCACCGATGTGGAAAACAATAGCTTAGCTTCGTGGGCTATTACCAACGGTAATAATCTCAATGGTTTTGCCATTAATGCTACCACTGGGGTGATTACGGTTAATAATACAGCAGCCCTGGATTTTGAAACTAATCCCCTCTTTAACCTAACTTTGACTGTCAGTGATGGTACAAATACCAGCATTGCTCAAACTATTGCCATTAACCTGAATAACTTGACAGAATTTCCCTATACCGCCGGGGTTGATGTTGCGTCCGGTACAAGTGGCAACGATTACGCCGATTTGTTGGCTGGTAATGACAGTTTTAATGCGGGTGGAGGCGATGATATTGTTGATGGCGGCGATGGTGATGATTCGATCCTTGGTGGTACAGGCAACGATATTCTGGATGGTGGAAGTGGAAATGACCGTTTATTAGGTGGAGATGGAAACGATACCTATATCATCGATAGTATTCGTGATGTCGTCATTGAAAATGCCAGCGAAGGTCAAGATATCGTCAAATCTGTTGTTAATCATACCTTAACTGCTAATCTCGAAGACCTCATTTTAACGGGAAGTGGCAATATTACTGGTACTGGTAATGGACTTGATAACCTCATCACGGGAAATAGTGGTAATAATCTACTCAAAGGACTTGGCGGTCAGGACATTCTCCTCGGTGAAGGTGGTAACGATACCCTCATCGGTGGAGCTGGAGATGACTTATTAACCGGCGGAGCAGGTGTCGATCGCTTCCTCTTTGGTAGTGGTGCAGTTTTCAATACGAGCGCATTTGGGGTTGATACCATCACTGATTTGACATCGGGAAGTGACCAAATTGCTCTTAGTAAAACCTCTTTTGCGGCTATTGCCAGTGCAATTGGTGGCAATTTACAAACATCAGAATTTGCGCTTATTAATGATGATAATTTAGCCGGTTCTAGTAGTGCCAAAATCATTTATAACCCGGCTACAGGTAATCTTTTCTATAACCAAAATGGTGTTACAGACGGGTTAGGTAGTGGTGGTTTATTTGCTACTTTAAACGGCAATTTAAACGCTAATGATGTCTTGATTCAAGCGTAATTTAGTGGGTGGTAATGCCACCCAAATTTATTAATAAAAAGGAGAAAAAATAATGTTAAAGCAATCACTTTTAGGTTTATCAATGGTCTTAGGATTGTCATTTTTACCTGCTAAAATTGCTCAAGCTGCGGTGTTAAATAATAGTTTTGAAGATGGTTTAAATAATTGGATAACTACTGGTCAAACAACAGTTGAGGATTCAAATTTTAATGTTACACCAACTCAGGGAAATTATCAAGCAGTTTTACAAACCCTTCAGGATACAACAGGAGTAAATGCTACTAATTTAGAAAATTTTTTAGGATTAACAACAGGGACTTTATTAAATGTTACCGAAGGTTCGGCAATTAAACAATCAATTACTGTTAATAATGGAGATATTTTAACCTTTGATTGGAATTTTTTAACAGATAATGAACCCGATCAAACTTACAATGATTTTGCCTTTTTTACTCTTAATAATTCCTTAATATCTTTAGCAAATACCGAATCTAATTTACTTCCTAATAGTCCGAATTCTTTTTCTTATTTAGCTAAAGAAACCGGTTATCAACCCTATTCTTATACATTCACTTCGGGGGGAACTTATACTTTAGGTTTTGGAGTTGTGGATGTCGATTTAACAGGTGGTGGAGATACGGCTGTTAATTCGGCTTTATTAATTGATAATGTTAAGTTAACAAATTCTTCCACCACAGTCCCTGAACCTTCTGCTATATTTGGTTTATTAACATTGTTCGGTTTAGCAATTAAAGCAAAAGGCAAATCTTCTCAATAGTCAAAAACAAATAAAAGACCAATGAGCGAAACTCGATGATTCCGTTTACTATAAGTAAAAAAAATCAACCACGACATTGGTCTTCAAAAAACCTTTTTCAAACCAATTAATTATCCTAGGAAAAAAGTTTTCGGCACAAAAATAAATGATCCTAACCCTAAATATCTTAGGGTTCTTCTTTGCTTCGAGTGCGTGAGATTTTCTTAAATATGTAATAAACTAGAAATAGCACCGGGTACAGGTAAAAGAATTATCACCAATAATCCTAAGCAAAATAAACCCAAAAAATCTCGTTTATTATCCAATTCAGTAACATCATTCAAGGCCGGTTGATCAATAATTGGCATTAACAATAAAATGATCGCCCAAAGTAAAAAATCAGCTTGAGTAAAGGCCAAAATAAACATTAATAAACGAGTAATTTGTCCAATTAAAACAGCATTTTTTTGACCGAACATTGCATGAACAATATGACCACCATCTAAAGAACCAATGGGCATTAAATTTAAGGCTGTGATGATTAAACCAAGATAGCCAGCAACCGCTAAAGGATGCAAATTAATCGCAGTTTCAGGGAGAAATTCCCTACCAATCGCTAACTTAGTTAAGACAGTTAATAGGAAGGAAAAACGAGGATTTAGTGCCTCAAAACTAAGCAAACTAGACTTATCAGCTAAGGGGACTATTTCTGATAAGGAAAGTCCCCAAATTAAGAGGGGAATAGTAACAATTAAACCGCCAATTGGTCCAGCAATTCCCACATCAAATAAAGCTTTTCGATGGGGTACAGGACTACGCATTGAGATAAAAGCGCCAAATGTGCCAAGGAAAAAAGGAATCGGGATAAAATAAGGTAAACTGGTTTTAATTTTGTAATGAATTGCTGCAAAATAATGGCTTAATTCATGGACTCCTAAAATACAAATTAAACCTAAACTATAGGGTAATCCATGTATTAATAAACCGGAATTACTTTGTATTTGTTCAAGGGAAATACCACTAATTTCTGTTCCTATTAAAGTGGTAGTAAATAGGGTGATAAATAATAAACTAAAAGCAAAAAATGGCCTCGTTATCGGTTCAATATAATCCGCTTGACCTTTCGCCCAAGGATTAGGAACTAGGGCGAAAAATGGTTGTCCTTGTAAGCTTTCTTGAAATAAAACTATGAAGCGATCGCCAAATACTTGTTCCACATTTTTCTGAATCGTTTTATAGGCAATTTCCCCCGCAACTCGAAGTTTTCCCCGACACAGAATAGCCTGGGGACGATAATCAATATTTTGTAAATAATAGATACCCCAAGGAAAACAGTTTTTAAGCTCATTTTCTTCGTTATTGGTAATAGGTTTAGATTGAATAACTTTGGGATAAAAATTATCTTCTGTGAGATTAAAATCTGGAGAAGTTTGACTATTTTTAAGCTCAGGTTTTCCTTGACCTAATTCAACTAACCACCAATATAAAAAAGGAGAAATTAACACAGGTAAGAAGACTAAAACTGGGGGAATTGGTGTTTTTTCACCGAATAAAAGTATCCAAATTGTCCAAATTAAAGCAGGAGCAATCATTACTAACCAAAGTAACCAAATTGGTGTTTTGGTTCTGCCTTTGGCGTTATTTTTTACCATAAAATAGGCAAAGATACTAAGTAATAAGAAAACTAGCAATATTTCCATAATTAATAAATTGAATTTGTGCAAGAGAAAGGATATAATCTACAATAATTGTCTGCAATTTCGGTTTACAACCTATACTAATATTTTAAAACAATGCCCGTGAATTTATCCCAACATTCGAGTAAATTACCTCGTCAAATTTTTGACAATATTTTTGCCTTTTCCCCCAATCGAGAAACTTTAGGGGGTACTTCCTATTTCATCAGCGAAAAAAGCGGTAATATTTTGATTGATTGCCCTATCTGGGACCCAACTACGCAAGATTTTCTCGTCAGTCAAGGCGGAGTGCATTGGTTATTTATAACACATCGGAATGGCATTGGCAAAAAAGTTAAGGAAATGCAACAATTTTTTAACTGTAAGGTTGTAATTCAAGAACAAGAAGCTTATTTATTGCCTGAAATTACGGTAACATCTTTTCAAGAAGAATTGCCCCTTGATTCCCACGGTTTTGCCCTCTGGACTCCTGGTTTTTCCCCTGGTAGCTCCTGTTTTTACTATAATTTATTTGGTGGAATTTTGTTCACTGGCCGCCATTTATTACTCAATCAAAATGGCGAAATTAGGCCTTTACAAACTGCTAAAACTTTTCATTGGCCTCGACAATTAAACAGTCTTAAAAAGTTAATTGCTCGCTTTAATTCTGAGAGTTTAACTTATATTTGTCCGGGAGCAAATACTGGTTTTTTAAGGGGTGTTGGTTATGTTAATGATGCTTATAATAAGTTATCTCATTTACAACTTGATTCCTTGAGTTAGACTTTTAATAATAGTTATAATCGAAAAAAATTGGACTTTAAATTATGAATAGACGCACTTTTTTTACTACTACTGCATTTCTGGCTGTCGCTTTAAGCATCTATCCTCAAAATAGTTCGGCTCAAAATGGCAAAATCACCAAGCTGAATCTCTCAGAAGCCGAATGGAAACAGAAACTTACTCCTCAACAATACCAAGTTTTGCGCTCAGAAGCCACCGAAAGGGCATTTTCTAGTCCTCTCGAACGCGAAAAAAGAAGCGGTACTTATATTTGTGCTGGTTGTGAGTTACCATTGTTCAAGTCTGACACAAAATTCGATAGTGGTACGGGGTGGCCCAGTTTTTATCAGGCGATCGCCGGACACATTGAAACAAAGACCGATTTTAAGTTGATTTATCCTCGCACCGAATACCATTGCGCTCGATGTGGTGGTCATCAGGGTCATGTGTTCAATGATGGTCCAAAACCCACGGGAAAACGTTATTGTAACAATGGTTTGGCTTTAAAATTCATTCCAGCTTAAGAAAAATGACTAGCACATTAGTGGTTATTTGTCAAGGAAAAACTTGTCAAAAAGAAGGCTCAAAAAGGATTTTGAGCCTATTTCAAGCACAGAAAACCGAAAATCTGGCCATAAGGACAAAATATTGTTTTGGAAAATGCGGTAATGGTCCGATGGTGGTGATTTTACCCGAAGAAACATACTATCGTCAGGTTCAACCAGAACAAGTGTCTTTAATTATCAAGCGTCATTTTTAGGCAAAACGTTTTGATTTAACATATTTGTCAGCTAAATTAGGTTTTTTGTCATTAAATTTGATAATATGTAATATATCTTAACAAAATTCACTGAACAAAGAGGAGATCATACTCATGGGATTATTCGGGATTGGAAATAAAACCAAATATGTCGACGAACCGGACCTTCCTGTAGAAAATACAGAAAGCAAAGAAGCATTTTTCCTCACCCCCGATGAAGCTCAAACCTTGGGTGATGTGGATTATATGCGCAAAAAAGTCACCATTAAGAGAACATTTCCTAAAGTCAAGGGTTCTAAAGGTGCAGCTTTAGTTAATGAGGTATCAGCAACTGAGCAAAAAATTAGTAAAGAAAATGAAGTTTCCCTGAGTGAATCTACTACTAATAAGACACCAGAAGTTCCCGTTTCTAGTAAAAGTAATACTGAACGTCGTCGAGGAGATAATAGTATGGATATGTTCCGTAATATGGCTAAAGATATTAAGAAGTAATGTCGTCTCCAATACTCGGAACATTTTTACGAGATGCTAAAATGTTTCGAGTATTGGTAATAGGATGCTTACTTCTTTATACACAAAAAAAAGTTTTTATGTCACTAATTTTTTCCGCAATTACTGCTCTCGTAAGTTGGTTAATATTTTTAAATTTTAAATCTAAAGATAATATTAACAACAATCAATTAATTAAATCTCTAGCTTTGTTAATTGGAGTTTTAAGCAGTGCTTTTTTTATAGTGAAAACTATCAGCCGTTTTGCTTTGATTATTCCGGCGGGAGAAGTGGGAGTTAAGGAAACTCTTGGTAAAGTCGATAGTCAGACTCTTAATCCTGGTGTTTATTTGGTGAATCCTTTGACGGAAGTAGAAACCTATTCAACGCGCATTCAAGACCTTAAAGAAACCGTTGATTCAACTTCTAAAGAAGGCTTAGGTTTTAAATTAGATGTTAGTTTACAATATCGCCTTGATCCTCAAAAAGCAGGGGAAGTTTTTCAAAAAATCGGGACAGAAAACCAGCAACAAGAAATTATTATTTCCCGTTTTCGTTCTTTGATTCGGCAAACTACAGCAAATTATAATCTGATGGAAATTTATGGCGACAAACGAGTGCTAATTGCCCAAAGTCTCGCTCAAGCTATGATCACAGAATTACAACCTTTAGGTTTTATTGTCGAAGAAACACTGTTAAGAAATATTGTTTTACCAGAAAATATCCAAGCTGCAATTCAATCTAAAGTTGCGATGGAACAGGAAACACAAAAAATCGAATTAGAAGTAATTAAAGCGAAAAAAGAAGCCGAAAAGAAAATAGTTGAAGCTAGAGGAACTGCCGATGCTCAAAAAATCCTGTCTGAAGGTTTAACAGATAAAATTATTAAACTTAAGGCGATCGAAGCAACTCAAAAGTTAGCCGAATCTCAAAATACTAAGATTATTATTATTGGTGGTGGCCAAGATAAATTGCCCCTCATTCTTAATGAAAAATAAAAGTTTGTTGTTGTGTCTATCGAGCGGGTAGCGCTAAAGCGCAACAATGAACCTTTTAGAAACTGATAACAATTACGCCTAAAATCATAATAGTTGCACCAATTGCCCTGGATTTAATATTGGTTTCTTTAAATAGTAAATAACCCCAAAATACACTTAATAAGGTACTAAGTCTTTTGACAGATATTACTTGAGAAACTAACGCAATTTCGATCGCCTTCATCTGAAATAAGATGACAAAACCTTGGGTTAAACCTATTGGTAATAGGGTAAAAAAATGGGTTTTAAGTTGGGATAAAAATAGATTTTTGGCTTGATAAAAGGCGATCGGAAAAATACAAATAGTAAGAAAAATATGGTTAGAAATTGCCCAAAAGAGAGTCGAAGAATTTTGCACACCAACCTTATCAATATTCGCACTAAAACTCCATAAAAAGGCGACACCTAACATATATTGAGAACCCTTATGGGTTAATAAAGATTGAAAAGGGGCAAAATAGTTTTTTTCTTGGGTTTTAAGATTAAGAAAATAAGCACCAATGACAATTAAAATAATACCAATTACATCAGAAAAAGTGGAATATTCCTGAACAATTAAAGGAGAAGTTACTAACAAGAATAATGGAGTAGAACTTACCAAGGGAACAGTTACAGATAAATCAGATATCTTAATTGCTTTAGTATAAAGAAGAAAAGCAATCATATTAATAAAACCACCAGAAATCAAAGCTAAAAAAAACCGCTGATTTAAGTTGGGAATCTCAATAAAAAATAACAAAGGTAATAGTAAAAAGAGACTAAAAGCAAACATGGCCCAAGTTAGCACATATTCATTAACATTTTTCAAACCCAATTTAGAAGTAACATCTTTTAGAGATTCAAAAAATGCTGTTAAAAAAGCAAATAATAACCACATTATGAATTATGAATTATAACTTTAATTAGTCTGATAATCCCGAATTAAAAAAATAATTTTCAACTATCAAACTATTAACTATTAACTATCAACTATCAACTGTAATAGCCAACCCATGACAATTCCTAGACCTAAAAATCTAACTGCCTGCCAAAAAGGTTCTTGAAAGCTACGCCAAGTAATTAAGCTACTCTCCAAATTAAGCTCAATTTGCTCGATTTCTTCCTGAATATGCTTTAATTGGGTTTTAATGTGGTCTTCTTTTTCCTGTTCTTTTAAATCCTGTTTTTTTTGCAGTAATTCTGTCTTTCTCTCTTGATCCTGCTTGATTTTGTTGTAGCGTTGCCTTAATTCTGCAAGTGACTGCTCCACTTCCGTCAATGCTTGCTCTAAATCATCATTATCCTGCTTTTCCTCTGACATTGTTATACTAGATCATAAATTAATTACACTATTTTTATGAGTATAGCATCTGATACCCGACCCGACCTGACCACCCTTGAATTGGCTCAACTTTTAGCCGCAAAATTGGCGATCGCCCCCAATGATTGGCATCGTTTAAAAGCCAACCGTACCGCACAAGCTAGTCAACAAATGGCCTCAGCTTTGGTCTTTTTACTCAAAGATAATCCCGAAGAAGCACTACTCAGAATTAATCAAGCTCAAGGCTGGCTAGATAAGTCAATAGCGCCTTTACCATGTCCAACCCATAACAATTAATAGTTAATAGTTGATAGTTAATAGTTAATAGTTGATAAGTTTTTTTACTTTTTACTGGTTAATTAATTAAAGGGGTTTGATTAGAGGCAATTTGTTTACATAAACGTAACTCATTACCGCGAGTATTCCAGTGGACTTCTTCAAATATTTGGTAGAGAATACATAAACCTCGACCACATTCTGAGTCATAAGGAGGTAAATCTTCCACGTGTTTTGAATTAATTTTACAATTAGGAATAAAACCATGGCCTTCGTCACAAATTATCCAAAAATATTCAGTTTCAGTGACCAAATATTTAACTGAAACCGTTTTATTCGGATCAAGTTTATTGCCGTGTTTAGCTGCATTGACCAGGGCTTCCTGTAGCCCTAATCTTAATTCAGCGCGCCATTTTTCAGGGATATTGGCTAATAAAATATCTAACACCGGACACAAATAAAGAGTGGAAGAGAAACTAAGAGTTTTCCAGTCACTTTTTGTGCGAGGTAATACAAAAGAAACCACAACTAATACCTCTTTTTTTGATAATAAACTTGTTAACTTATCGGTTATATGCTGATATTTTTTATTTAATTTATGCCATAGTACATCTCTCTTTAACGGTAAAGAATCAAGGAATTAATACCTAAAAGCATTAATTTTTGAGGGAACACTTTTAATTATATTATATTTAGTCTTTTAGCTTCAGTTATTCTTACATTAAATTACAAAATGTAATCTAAGCAACGAAAAAATAATTGAGAGTTAAAATATACCTGTCTTTATTATACATAAAATCTCTAAAAGTACAATTGACAATTGTCAGTTATCAGTTAACAGTTATCAGTTATCAGTTATTCTCCCTCACCAACAAGCTGGAGGATAAAAAAAACGACTTATTCTTCTTTTCCTCGGAAAAGAGGAGGCCTTACACAGCTTTCCTTGGTCAATAAAGGAGAGGGTGAGCAACCATAGCCCGATGTGAAATTCAGGAAGTTTGACCTTCCCGATCAGTAGATCGCATAAAAATTCATGTTTTGTGACCCCTTTCAACGGGAAAGCCTCATAGCCAATTTCTTTGGTACTTTTTAATTGATAAACCTGTCAATATAGATTTAATCCCACAAAGTCCAGAGCGTCAAAAAAATTCTCACAAAGGATTGACAAAAACCGGGGTAATACTGCTATAATGTATAAGTGTTAAATTTTGGAGAGGTGGCTGAGCGGTTGAAAGCGGCATCCTGCTAAGATGTTGATCTCGTAAGGGATCCGAGGGTTCGAATCCCTCCCTCTCCGTTAAAGAAATCAGAAGTAAGAAGTAACTACTTACGATTATTTTCTAGTTGAAAATTTTTAAATTTCTTGGTAAATTAAATCGTCGCTAAAGTCAAAATTAGCGGTCACATTCTGCACGTCGTCAAGGTTTTCCAGAGTGTCAATCAGTTTGAGCAGCGCTCGTCCTTGATCGGGATCGCTAACTTCCATGGTATTATCCGGAATCCAGCGCAATTCTGCTTCTATAACACAAAAACCTGATTTTGTCAAGGCTTTGGACACATTTTCTAAATTGCCAACATCCGTCAAGACATCCGCTCCATCTTGATCTAATTCATAACTATGGGCTTGTGCTTCTAAAGAAGCTTCGAGGAGAGTGTCTTCTTCGATGTTTCCATCTAATCTGACCACCCCTTTTTGCTGAAACATCCAACTAACGCAACCCGTTTCCCCCAGATTACCACCATTTTTGCTGAAAGCAGCCCGTAAATCTGCGGCCGTGCGATTGCGATTATCGGTGAGGGCTTCAATTAAGATGGCGACACCACCAGGGCCGTATCCTTCATAACGAATTTCCTCATAGTTCGAGTCCTCATTATCGTAAGTTCCCGCTCCCTTGGCGATCGCCCGTTCAATATTTTCATTGGGAATACTGGCGGCCTTAGCCTTGTCAATAGCAGTGCGTAATTGAAAATTACCATCGGGATCCGACGAACCATAACGAGCAGCGACAATAATAGCGCGAGATAATTGCGCAAAAGTTTTGCCCTTTTTCGCGTCAACCCGAGCTTTTTGTCGTTTAATATTCGCCCATTTTGAGTGTCCAGCCATAAAAATTAATGATGTTCCTTAAGTGCATATAAAACCGAGCCTAATAGCCCTACCTGAGCATTTAAGATGACATAAATCGGTATTTCTGACAATAAGCAACTCATGCGCCCTTTCGCCAAAAAAGCGGTTAAAAAACGCCCATCTTTAAGCAAGGGTAAGATTTTGGGAGCGATACCACCTGCTATATATAAACCCCCATAACACATTAATTTTAAGGCCAAATTACCAGCTTCGCAGCCATAATTTTCCACAAAAAGTTCCATGGTTTTCTGACACAATTGGTCGTGTTTTTCCAAAGCTCCTTTAGCAATAATAGCAGCGGGATCTAAATTTGGTTCTTCACGACAGACCGATGTTTCAACCTTGCGAATTAAGTCCTTAATTTCCGCTGATTCTTGGTAAAGTTGTTCTTGCTGAAGAAACTTATAAATATCGATAATTCCCAGACCAGAAACAATCCTTTCGACGGACACATGATCGGTACTATACAATATTTTCAAGTAATGGCAAAGCTTTAACTCTAACTCATTACGAGGGGCAAAATCCGTGTGTCCTCCCTCCGTGGCAAAAATTTGGTATTCTCCACCCGAAGGTATCAAAAAACTTTCCCCTAAACCAGTTCCTGCGCCAATTACGCCAATGGGGGCAGTTTTTTGCGGTTTTCCTGTTTGTAAAGTCAATAATTGCGACTCATCTAAAGCCAAAATTCCCTGACTAACGGCCGCAAAATCATTGAGCAAAATCACCTTTTCCATGCCTAATTCTTTGGCTAGGCGATCGCCATCAAGAAACCAATCTAAATTAGTCAATTTACAACTATTATTAATCACTGGACCAGCAATGGCGAAACAAGCAATGGTAGGAATTTTTTGGCCAGTGGTACTAAGAAATTCGCGAATAATCGGCACTAAATCAGAATACCTTTGACTAAGATAACTAGCCTCAAAAAGAGTAGTTATCGTATTTTCATGTTCAGTTAATTCCACCAGTCGCACCGTTGTATTTGTGCCACCAATATCTCCAGCGATTAATAGAGTCATAGATAATTAATTGATAAACTTACTTATATTTTAACGAAATATCGCCAAAAGTCCCCATCTTTTTTAAGGAAACATGAATGACGATCCCCTACAAGCAATAGAATAATGAAGCATTCGCCCGGCAAAAAGCGTAATAGTAGCACTGGAACAGGTAAAGTTGCTTTTAATTCTATATCAAAAAATTTAGTAACTAAAACAATAATGATATGATATTCTTGAACTAAGCAAATAATTAACTCAAGTAAATTATTACCATGACAAATGAACCGCAAACTCCTCAAAATTTAGACTTATCTTCTTTAAAATCTGATGACATCCATCGTGCTAAATTAAAGTCCTTATTTCCTTCTGTTTTTAGCGAAACTTATAACGAAAAAGGGGAGTTAATTGAGTCCATTGATTGGGAAAAATTAAAAGCCGAATTAGGGATATTTAGTGAGGTTTTTGAGAAGAGAAAAGAGCGTTACGGAATGGAATGGCCGGGCAAAAAATCAGCCTTAAAATTAAGCCAAAAACCTAGTTATGCTACTTTAAAACCCTGTCGAGAGGAGTCAGTTAATTTTGATAATACCGAAAATTTATTTATGGAAGGGGATAATTTAGAAGTCTTAAAACTGCTCCAAAAATCCTATTATGGTAAAGTGAAAATGATTTATATTGACCCGCCATATAATACAGGAAAAGAGTTTATTTATCCCGATAATTATACCGAAAATTTAGATACTTATTTAACTTATTCTGGGTTAATTGATAGCGAAGGAAAAAAGTTTTCAACTAATACAGTAAATGAAGGGCGTTTTCATACAAAATGGCTGAATATGATGTATCCTCGTCTTTATTTGGCCAGGAATTTATTGCGAGAAGATGGGGTTATTTTTATTAGTATTGATGACAATGAAGTTAAGAATTTACGAACTTTATGTGACGAAATTTTTGGCGAAGAGAACTTTTTTGCTGATATGATTGTCATAAGAGCCGAAGGAGGAGGACTTGCTAAAAAAGTTATTAAAGGACATGATAATCTGCTCGTATATGTAAAATCAAATAATAGTTTTAAGGGAATATTTCGTCCTAAAGATATTAGAGGAGAGGTAATTTTTGTAAATAATCGAGAATATTGGATCGAAGAAGATTGGTTAAGAAAAGAATTCGGTAAATATGGTACTTGTTTATACGAAGAAATTGAAACAATCAAAGGAATTAAAAAAAAGGAAGAAATAGATCAAGGGTTAAAAAAGGGAATATATAAGTTAATACCTAAAGGTAATAATACCCATATTGTGGGAAGATTAAGAGCACTTGATGAAGATGGTTCAAGATTTTATAGCATATTAAAACATTTGAATAAAAATGGTATAAGTGATTTAGAAAAGCTTAATTTTAATCAGTATTTTGACTTTCCCAAACCTGTATCTTTGGTAAAAGAACTTATTTTAGGTGCTTCATTTTTTACGAAATTAAATAATGATATTATCCTGGATTTCTTCTCCGGTTCATCCACAACTGCTCAAGCAGTTTTAGACTTAAATAAAGAAGATGGAGGAAACCGTAAATTTATTATGGTACAACTTCCAGAACCTTGTCAAGAAAATTCAGAAGCTTTTAAAAATGGGTATAAAACTATTGCTGATATTGGGAAAGAGCGTATTCGTCGAGTTATTGAAAAAATTAAAACTGAATTAATAGAAAACGAGCCTAAAATACCCGGAATGGAAGCAGAAAAACCGGAATTAGACTTAGGTTTTAAAGTCTTTAAACTCGATTCATCTAACTTTAAAACTTGGGAAAGTCCCCACTCGGAAATCTCAAAAGAAGAACTTATTAAACAGTTAGAATTACAGATTAATCATATTAAACCAACGGCCTCTCAAGAAGACATTTTATTTGAATTGTTGCTAAAATCAGGCTTGAGACTAACTGAAAAAATCGCTACTTTAACAATAGCAAATAAAACCGTTTATTCCCTAGCAGAAAATTCCTTATTAATTTGTTTAGAAAACGAGATAACCAATGAATTAATAGAGGGAATTGCTGACAGGAAACCGACACAATTTATCTGTCTTGATCAAGGTTTTCAAGGTAATGACCAACTAAAAGTAAATGCAGTTGAAACTTTTACAAATAAAACCAAATCAATTATTTTTAAGACAGTATAAGGAGGTAAATTATGAAATTACAATTCGAGTCTAATTTAGATTATCAAATAGATGCAATTAATGCTGTTATTGACCTGTTTCAAGGTCTTCCTAACTCATCACGTCAAAATGATTTTTCTCGCGCTAAAAATAGTAACCAATTAACTATTGAAATGGACATCTTACAAGAATTAGTCACGGGGAATGAATTAGATTTAAGTGATCAAGAACAACTTTTGAAAAATCTTAATCAGATTCAAAGACAAAATAAGATTTTACCATCTCAACTTCTGTTAAAAGATGATAATTATACTTTCCCTAATTTTTCAGTTGAAATGGAAACTGGAACAGGAAAAACTTATGTCTATTTAAGAACTATTTTTGAGTTAAATAAAAAATATGGCTTAAATAAATTTATTATTGTTGTTCCTTCGGTGGCCATTAGAGAAGGTGTTTTATCTTCCCTTAAATTAATGGGAAAACATTTTAATGGACTTTATGATCATGTAACCTTTGATTATTTTATTTATGAATCTAAAGACCTCTCAAAAGTCCGTCAATTTGCTATTAGTAATCACATCGAAATTATGATTATTAATATTCAAGCTTTTCAAAAGGATATGGGAGATATTAAAGATTATTCTCAACTAACAGAAGACGAACGAAAAAAGCTTAATATTATTCATCAAGAACAAGATAAAATGTCGGGTAGAAGACCCATTGAATATATCCAATCAACTCGTCCAATAGTTATTATTGATGAACCCCAAAGTGTTGATAATACGACGAAATCTCAGCGTGCTATTAGCAACTTAAATCCTTTATTTTGCCTCCGTTATTCTGCTACCCATACCAACTCCTATAACCTACTTTATAAACTTGATCCCATTCAAGCTTATGACCTAAAATTGGTTAAACAAATTGAAGTTGCTTCGGTTCAATCTGAGACAAACTTTAATGAGGTTTTTATTCGTTTAGATAGCCTTTTTTATCCTAAAAACTCGAAGATTCCCCAAGCTAAAGTTACTATCCATGACTATGTAAAGGGTAAATCTAAAGAGAAACAAATTATCATCAAACAAGGGACTGACCTTAGTCAAAAAACGAATAAAAGTGGTTATGATGGGTATATTATTAATAATATTTGCGCTGAAAAAGGAGTTGAACAAATTGAGTTTTCTAACGGAAAATTCCTTAAACTTTACCAAGAAGAAGGAGGAATGACAGAGGAAGTTTTGAAAGCACAAATTTATCAAACAGTGGAAGAACATCTGAAAAAAGAGAAACGATTTAAAGACAAAGGTATTAAAGTTTTGTCCTTATTTTTTGTTGATAGTGTTGCTAATTATCGTTTTTATGATGAGACAGGAAATGCGAAAAAAGGAAAATTTGCCCACTGGTTTGAAGAAGCTTATTTTGAATTATTAAAAAAAGAGACCTATAAAGGTTTATTAACCTATTCAGTTGACCAAGTTCATAATGGCTATTTTTCAGTCGATAAAGGAAAAATAAAAGATACAAAAGGTAATACAAAATCCGATGAAGAAACATATAATTTAATCATGAAAGACAAAGAAAAACTATTATCAATAGATGAACCTTTACGATTTATTTTTAGTCATTCTGCTCTTAAAGAAGGCTGGGATAATCCTAATGTTTTTCAAATTTGTACCCTGAGAGAAATTGGTACAGAAAAAGAGCGTCGTCAAACATTAGGCCGTGGATTACGACTTCCTGTTAACCAAGAAGGAATGAGAATTAGAGACGAAAATATTAATAAATTAACGGTTATTGCGGGTGAATCTTTTGAAGAATATGCTAAGGGATTACAAGAAGATTTGGAAAAAGATTTAGGGGATAATTTTAAGTTTGGCAGAATTGAAAAAAATGTTTTCGCTCAATTAATAGATAATAAAAATAACTTCATTGGCGAAGAAAAATCGGCTCAAATTTGGCAAGAATTAGCGAATCAAGAATATATAAATAAACAAGGTGAGCTAACAGATAAATTTCAACCTGAAGCAATTAAATTATCTTCTAAATTTGAAATAATGCGAGATGATGTTATTAATATAATCGAAAATCATACACTGAAAAATCGTATTGTCAATGCTAGAGAAAGAAGAACATTAACCTATAATAAACAAATTATTTTAAACGAAGATTTTAGAATAATTTGGGATAAAATTAAACAAAAAACTCGTTATTCAGTTGAGTTTGAAACTAATGAACTTATCAAAAAAGCAGTTAAAAAAATTAACGAAATGAACCAGATTCAACCCTTGCGTATTTTTATTGATAAAATAGAAATGAATATTAGTGAAGCTGGAATACAAAGCGGTAAAACTTTAGACTCGAAAACTGAATTAACAACCCTGACAAATAATACTTTATTACCTGATATTTTGGCTTTTCTCCAAAGAGAAACCCAATTAACTCGCCATACTTTAGTCCAAATTCTTAAGCAATCAAACCGACTTGATGAATTTACAATTAATCCAGAAACCTTTATGACAGAAGTCGCCAAACAGATTAATTTTGCCTTAAAAGAAATGGCCCTTGATGGTATTAAATATGAAAAATTAGCGGGAGAATATTATGATATGAAACTATTTGAAGAACAAGAATTAGAAGAATATTTATCTCGTTTATATACAGTTCAAAGTCAAGATAATCGCACACTTTACGATTATATTCCCTTCGATTCTGAAATAGAAAAAGACATCGCCGAAAAATTAGACACCAATGAAAATGTCAAATTCTTTTGTAAATTACCTCGTTGGTTTCATGTCTCTACTCCCGTTGGCAATTACAATCCAGATTGGGCAATTGTTTTAGAAAGAGATGAAAAAATATATCTCGTTCGCGAAACTAAAAGCACCCATGATGAATCTAAACGTCGAGTTAGCGAAAATCAAAAAGTTAAATATGGAAAAGCTCATTTTGATGCTATAAATATGGATTATCAGCTAACAACAAATATTCAAGAATTATTAGCTGTTGTTATCGCACTTTCTGATTAACTCTTGTACGATAATTAATTCAAAGTAGGGTGGGTAATTTGGTTTTAAGTTAAGAATCAAGATTTAAAATCTGTACCAAATTGCCCACCTAGATTATTTGATCGTTTATCAATTAATAATGATGTACCCCCCTACCCAGGGCAACCAGTAGGGGGCCACCCTTGTGGTTGCCCTGCCCCTACGAAAGCAGGGTGTTTTCATTCTCGGGGGTAAAAAAAAATATAATAGTGATCTTTTCTTGATAAAATCAAAAAGAGAACACTATTTTTTTGATTTCCAAAAATATGTTAAACAGTTTAATTGAAAAGTTTAAATTAGTCAAGGACTTTCGTCGAAATCAGGGTAAAAGACATCAATTATGGGTAGTTTTAACTATCATTATTTTCGCCCTACTCGCGGGAAATACCAGTTATAAACAGATAGAACAATTCTGCCAAAATGAAAAGCGTCAACTGCTTAATTTGTTCCAAATACCACACAATTCTTTGCCCTCTTATGGCACAATTAGAAGAATAATGAATGGTATAAATCTCGCTGAACTTCAGTCAATTTTTGA
>JAABRE010000109.1 GCA_011391125.1 Synechococcales cyanobacterium S06 | reverse complement strand
CACTGGTTTAGACGCATTAGTCTAGCACGATAATTTAGCTTAATTAGGGATTTGTCTGATCATAAATGTTAAGTTTTGTAACAATTTTCACCATTTCTGTATATTTATAGATGAAATATTTATAATTATAAGAACATTTTTATAGCTAATTAAATTGATTAATGTTGCTTGAGTAGGTGGGCAATGCCCACCCTACAATTTAGTTAAAGCTACGAATAAGTTTGGTCGTTTTTGATTTCTCACGCAAAGGCGCAAAGACGCAAAGAAGACGCAAAATTTACATTTCTTTGAGCAATTTTTTGACGTAATTTGGCAGTGCAAATGCGGCTTTATGTACTTCAAAATTGTAGTAATGTAAGGGATTTTTTGCGCTAAATTCTGTTACTTTTGCTTCGGAAATATTGCGAGGATCAATGTTTCCTTTACTTGCGATTTGGAAACTCCATAATCCCGATGGATAGGTAGGTATATGAAATAGTAAAGTAAATACTTTTTTAGCACCAAAAATGCCTTTAATACAAGCGTTTAATTCGGCAAATGTTTCTTGATGAAAACAAGGAGATTCTCCTTGGGTTATTAAAATGCCATTTTTGGTTAATCCTTGGTAACAATTTTGGTAAAATGCTTCGCTAAATAATCCCTTTGCTGGACCGGCTGGATCTGAACCATCCACTATGATTAAATCATAGCTTTTTGGCTCTGCGGAGGCCATAAATTCTATCCCATCTGCGATGATTAATTTGAGTTTAGGATGGTCAAAACTTTGGGATAATTCTGGTAGATGTAATTTAGAGGCTTCTACTACATTTGCGTCTATTTCTACCATGGTAACTTCTTCTATTTCGGGGTGTTTTAAGACTTCCCTAATTGTTCCTCCGTCTCCCCCGCCAATTACTAATACTTTTTTGATGTTTCCTGATGCTAAAATAACAGGATGAGCAATCATTTCATGGTAATGATATTCATCGGTTTCGGTGGTCATAAACATATTATCTATGGTCAATGTTTTGCCATAACCAAATGTGTTGATAACTCTCACTCTTTGTAATTCTGAGGTTTTGTCGTATAATACTTCTCCTGTATATTTTAATGATAAGGCCTGATGTTCATCTTTATCAATAAACCATTGATCCGATGTTAAGGTTTCTAAGTTTTGAGTTTCTACTGTCATGTTTCTAGGTTGACTCCCATCTCTCTATTTTTTATTATTGTAACGTTAAGTGTCGTCAATTTAAAAAAAGATTACCTAATGATTTAGAATAAGTTAAAGCTATCTTTAATTTTAGTTATCTAAAATGTCGAAAAATCATGAACGGTTAATTAAAAATTTAGTCGAGGATATTCGTAATTGTCCCCAATTACCAAAACTTGTTGCTCTGGCGATCGAGGAAATCAGTTTATTGCTAGATGAAATGATCTCTCATCAATCCTATTATGATTATTTAACAGCTTTACCAAATCGACAATCATTTAATGAAAAATTAACTTTCACTTTAGAAAACTTACAGCAAAAAGAGAAAATGTTGGCGGTAATCTTTCTTGATTTAGATGATTTTAAACATATTAATGATACTTTAGGTCATGGAATTGGCGATCAATTATTATTACAAATAGCTAATCGTTTACAAAATTATATCCGTAATCAAGATTTTTTTGCCCGTTGGGGAGGAGATGAATTTACTTTTTTGCTATTAGATATTAATAATATAGATGATGTTAGTAATATTGCCCAAACCATGTTAAGAAGTTTAGATCAGCCTTTTAAGATTAACCAAAGAGAATTATATATTAAAGCAAGTATTGGTATTTCTGTTTATCCTTATGATGGTAAAGATACAGAAACTTTACTGAAAAATGCGGAAGCTGCTATGTATTTAGCTAAAAATAAAGGCCGTAATAACTATCAGATTTATCGCCCGAATATGGGGATTAAAGCAAATAAAAGATTGTTATTAAATCATTCACTTTATAAAGCTTTAGAACAGCATGAATTTTTGTTATATTATCAACCTCAATTAGATTTAAAAACTAATAAAATTCTCGGTTTAGAAGCTTTAATTCGTTGGCAACATCCCGAATTAGGTTTAGTTCCCCCTAATCAATTTATTCCAGTGGCCGAAGAAAATGGTTTAATTATCAATATTGGAAAATGGGTCATTAAAACAGCTTGTGAACAAAATATTGCTTGGCAAAAACAGGGTTTATCAGCAGTTAAAATTGCGGTAAATCTTTCTGGCCGTCAGTTTCAAGATCGCCATTTAGTCACAACTATTTCCCAAATTTTAGAGGAAACAAAACTTGATCCTTGTTATTTAGAAATAGAAATTACTGAAAGTGCCGCACTAGAAGATATGGGGTTTGCCATCGCCGTTTTACAAGCTTTAAAAAAGATGGGTGTACACATTTCTATGGATGATTTTGGCACTGGATATTCTTCACTTTGGTCCTTAAAAAGATTGCCCTTAGATAAGTTAAAAATCGACCAATCTTTTATCAAAGATATGATGAATAATCTTAATGATGTAGCGATTATTAAAGCAGTAATTGCCATGGGACATGGTTTAAAATTACAAGTAATAGCAGAAGGCATCGAAACTGCGGAACAATTAGCCTTTTTAAAATCCATTAATTGCGATGCAATCCAAGGTTATTTTTTCAGTCGGCCCTTACCTCCAGAAGAAGCAACTAAATTATTATTAAATTGGAAGTAGTTTGTTGTTACACTTTAGCGCCCTTTGTCATAAATTACCAAAGCTTCTTGTAATACTTGATCTCGAAAATAACGACTTAATTCGGCTGGAGTCCGTAAATCGGCTTGTCGACCAATTATGTCTGATAATTGATTTTCCATTCCGGATAAGGTAAGATAACCCTGTGTTTTTTCGGGATCAAAAAACACCAAAAAATCCACATCGCTATTAGATTGAAAATCCTTTCTTAAAACTGAACCAAATAAAGATAATTTTTTAATATAATTACGCTTACAAAAGTCATTAATTTTATTAAAATCAATGGTAATAGGTAAATTATTAAGCTGATTTGTTCTTGTTTTCATTTAATTTTTATTAAAGTAGAAAATAAATTTATGGTAGAGTGGGCATTGCCCACCCTATAAATTAAAGGAGATAAACTAAGGTAAATAAAACAATCCAAACTACATCGACAAAATGCCAATATAATTCCGCAGCTTCGACTCCAAAATGTTTTTCACTGGAGTAATGTCCTTCTTTTTTAGATCGCCACAAAACCGCCAGAATTAAGCATAATCCAAAGGTAACATGAAGACCATGAAAACCAGTCAAAACATAAAAACAACTGGTAAATAAATTAGTAGTTAAACCAAAACCAGTATGATTATATTCATACAATTGACCAGCTAAAAATAAAGCACCCATTACCGCAGTAATAGCGAACCAAAGTTGCAAACCGGCATTATCATTTTTCTTAATGGCTGCTTGTCCTTTGTGCATGACAAAACTACTAGAAACCAGAATAATTGTATTAATTCCGGGTAACAAAAGCTCTAATTCCGGTGTACTTTCGGGAGGCCATTCTGGTAACATTGCTTTATAAATTAAAAATGCCCCAAATAGCCCTATAAAGATCATACCTTCGGCGATCAAAAAGATAACAATACCAAACATTCTATGGTCAGGATGACCGTGATGATCGGTTTCTATTTCTGTCTCTGAAGTCGTCACCATTTGAGTCGGTTGTAATGCGGAACTAGACATGATTTTTTTGTTTAATTACTAATTCTTGTTAATCTGATTAATAAGGTGAACAATTATCTGATCTCTCGCTTACAATGACGATTTTAAAATAATTGCCACCCTATGATTATTGCTAGAAAGTAATAGGAAATAATAAATAATATCTTAAAAAATTTACTTATTACCTATTACTTATTACCTATTACCTATTACCTCGCTTCTGCGCTAACGGAGGCAAGTAAATCTTCCACTGATTCTTCTTCATCAACACTTTCTTGATCGATTCCATAGTCATAGGGACCAGACCATAAAACTGGTTCTTCGAGGAAATTTTCGATCGCCGGAGGTGAGGAAGTTTGCCACTCTAAAGTTAAAGCGCGCCAAGGGTTTCGACCGGCTTTTGTTCCTTTTGTCCAACTCCAGACCATATTAATGACCAGGGGAATAGTGGAAAGAGCCAAGATATATGAACCGATAGTCGCCACCACATTTAAGTGTTGGAATTGAGGGTCATATAAAGCAACACGACGATTCATGCCTAATAAACCTAATTCGTGCATCGGTAAAAAGGTCATATTTAAACCGATAAAAGTCATCAGAAAATGAATCACTCCTAATGGTTCATTGACCATTTTGCCAGTCATTTTCGGGAACCAGTGGTATAAACCGGCAAATAAGCCCAATACTGCGCCCCCAAATAATACATAGTGCATATGAGCAACAATGAAATAGGTATCATGGACGTGAATATCAAATGGTACTGAAGCAATCATCACACCGGTTAAACCACCCATTAAAAAGGCGGAAATAAAGCCCATTCCGAACAACATGGCGCTATTAAGGCTAATTTTGCCGTTCCAGAGAGTTGCACACCAACTGAAAACTTTAATTCCCGTAGGGACAGCAATCAACATAGTGGCCGCCATAAAGAACATCCGTAACCAACCAGGAGTCCCACTGGTAAACATATGGTGAGCCCAAACAATCAAGCCTAAAAAGCTAATCGCCAAAGACGAATAGGCGATCGCCCGATAGCCAAAAATGGGCTTTCTAGCGTGTACTGGTAACACTTCTGAAATCACCCCAAAAAAGGGTAAAACCATAATATACACGGCAGGATGGGAATAAAACCAGAACATATGTTGATAAACAATCGGGTCTCCCCCTCCCGTGGGATTAAAGAAATTTGTTCCGGCCAACAAATCAAAGGAAAGCAACACTAAAGCACCCGCTAACACAGGGGTAGAAAGCAAAATTAAGCTAGAAGTTGCGAGCATTGCCCAACAAAAGAGGGGCATACTGTGAATATCCATTTCGGGGATACGCATTTTCAGGATGGTGGTGAGAAAATTCACTGCACCCAAAAGGGAAGAAGTACCCACGAGCAGAATACTCAAAATCCAAATTTCTTCGCCCCACTTACCACTAATGAGACTCAAAGGAGGGTAAGAAGTCCAACCTGACTGAGGAGCACCGATAAAAAAGCTGCTTAACAAGAGCACTCCACCAATAGGAAACAACCAATAGGCCACCGCATTTAAACGGGGGAAGGCCATATCTTCAGCACCGATCATCAGGGGAATCAAATAGTTAGCAAAAGCAGATCCCGCAGGTACAACCCAGAGGAAAATCATGATCGTGCCATGCATCGTGAACATTTGGTTATACATTTCCGGGCTGACAAAATCAGGATCCGGAGTGAGTAACTCAGTTCTGACGATTTCGGCCAATGCCCCACCGATAAAATAGAAGAAAAACGCAGTTACCAGGTATTGAATACCGATTACTTTATGGTCAGTATTAAAGGTAAAGTAGTCTTGCCACTTCCTTTCTTGATGAATTGCAGTCATGTCAGTTATCAGTTATCAGTTATCAGTTATCAGTTATCAGTTATCAGTTATCAGTTATCAGTAAGATGGGTAATACCCACCCTACTGGTAAATTTTCCCCTC
This sequence comes from Synechococcales cyanobacterium S06, assembly GCA_011391125.1. Taxonomy (GTDB): domain Bacteria; phylum Cyanobacteriota; class Cyanobacteriia; order Cyanobacteriales; family JAABRE01; genus JAABRE01. The sequence continues at coordinate 4,861 of JAABRE010000109.1, read as the reverse complement.
AGTGGGAGAAGAGGATCGGATAGCGATTATTTAACCAAAGCGGCTAAGGTTTCCCTATTAATCCCCATTTCTTGAATATAGGGAGCTAAATACTGCTCCTCGGTCATTTCCCTAGTATTCAGGGCGACTTTTTCGGCAGAATCAGCTTGAGCTAAGGTATTTTCTTGTACCCATTGATTATACTCATCTTCAGATTTTACATAGAGCATACTTTTCATGCCACCGTGATAAGCGCCGCAAAGTTCAGCACAAATAATGGGATAAGCTCCGGTACGTCTAGGTAAAAAAGCCAATTCTGAAGCACGACCCGGAATCGCATCCTGTTTAATCCTAAATTCTGGCAACCAAAGTGCGTGTAGTACATCTGAAGCTTCAATCTTTAGCTGTACAGGACGATTGACTGGAACATGAAGTTCACCGGAAACGATTCCCGATTCGGGATAGGTGAAAATCCAAGCGTATTGAATACCGTTGACATTAACCACTAAGGGAGCTTGATCGCCACTACCAAGAGGCACACCTAAACCTAGAGCTACCCTTTTGTCTGTATCAAAAGCTACCATTTCTGAATGATTAGCCGCCATTTTTGTGCCATGATCGTGGGAAGACATGGGATCTAAACCGCCCATGTTGTTGTAAACCTCGAAACTGTAGAGGGATAAAACAAAGACAATCACGGTGGGAATGGCCGTCCAAACTATTTCTAGGGGAATATTGCCTTCCATCGGTGGACCATCGGTTTGATCGCCTTTTTTGCGTCTAAATTTAATCAGCGAATAGATTAAAATTCCTTGAATTAAGAGGAATAATCCGGTCGCCACAGTCATCATAAAAGCAAAAATGTCATCCACTTGAGTGGCCTCGTCTGAAGCTGCAACCGGCATCAGGCCATGGTTTTGACCATACCAAAGGCTGATCAAGGTAATGGCAATACCGGCAATCAGGGTGACAATGTTACTGGGAATTTTCACGGGTTTCCTTTCCTATATAAATACTTGCCTATGTATCAAAGTAAAACATCTTTTCGATAATAGGTAGGGTTTTAAACTTTTCTTTATAGTTATTTTTTGAAATATTGTGAAAAATAAACAATGTTTTGTTTGTTGTTGCGTAGCATCGCGCTACTTTTGAATATCGCTGACAAGTATCAAATTATATTAGACCTCTTGCGAAAGTATGAAAAATGGTCATTATGAGCGGCAGCGAAGAATCTCCGAGATACTTCGCTACACTGTGTTTCGCTCAGTATGACAAAAGAATCTAATCATGTTTCGCAAGAGGTCTATTGTTTAATTTTTATTTAGAATTACTATAAATTGATTTACACGACCCGAAAAACAGGTGGCTAGTATCATCCTAAATTAGATTAAACTTACTTGATAATGCTCTTTAAAAACTATGAACAAAATACCTAGAGAAAAACTTTGTCAACTTATTGAAAAACAAGGTCAATCTATTTGTGATGAACCTTTACGTTGTAAAGCCTTTTTACTTGATCAATGTGGTGATTATCGCCTAGAAGTTAATCTTTTAATGATGGCTTTAGAAGAAGGAATTGTTACGGAATTACGCAATATTACACCATTAGAATTAATTTTAGCTCAATTAGGTCAAAAATTAGAGAAAAATTTAGCAATCAAAGAAGATGCGGCACAGTGGTCGGTAAAATCATGGGCCATTGCTTTGGGTTTAATTTCTGAATCTCAATTAAATCAAAATCAAATAAATCACAATCAAAAGGGATTATCTTCTCAACCAATTTCCCTGAACTTTGAACAAATAAAGGAAAAAGTTATTAATAAAACACAAAAAACTAAACTATATTCAGGTACAAGTAAGAAAATTCTTGGTATTGATTTAGGGACGAGTAAAACCGTGGTTGCTGTTAATGAAGGTGGTCAAATAACGATCATTCCGAATACACAAGGAAGTAATGTCACTCCTTCTGTTGTTGCCTATACTAACAAGGGTGATTTTCTCATAGGTATTCAGGCAAAAAATCAAGCTGTTAAAAATGTTAACAATACTTTTACTTCCCTCGTTAGATTTATCGGCAAAAAATATAATGAAATTAAGCATCAAATCGCCGAAATACCTTATCAGATTTTGCCTGATGATAATGATGATATAAATGTATATGTTCCTGCTATTAATGCTATAGTGATTCCAATTAAGATTAAAACAGTTGAAAAATAGGTTCGTAGTTGCGCTTTAGCGCTTCTTAGGACTAAAGTCCAACAACAAACTAAAAACTTTTGTTTAATTTTTATTTGGAATTACTATATCTTGTCAGCAGAAGATATTTTAGCCCTCTTGTTGTATCAACTGGTGGAAGATGCTAGTAATTATTTGGGTGAGAGAACAACAAGAGCTGTAATTACAGTGCCGTCTTATTTTAATTATATTCAATGTCAGAAAATTAAAGACATAGCAAGAAAAGCAGGAATTGAAATTTCACGAATTATTCGGCATTCTGTGGCTGCAAGTATGGGTTATGGTTTAGATAAGAAAAATAATGAAACCATTGTAGTATTTGACCTTGGTGCTGGTACTTTGGACATTTCTGTTTTAGAAGTAGGAGACGGGGTATTTGAAGTTTTAGCGACTTCAGGTGATACCCATTTAGGTGGTGATGACTTCGATAAGAAAATCGTTGATTTCCTGGCTGAAGACTTTAAAAAAGCCGAAGGAATTGACCTTCGTAAGGATAAAGAAGCTTTACAACGTTTAATTGAAGCAGCGGAAAAAGCGAAAATTGAGCTTTCTAGTGTTACTCAAACTGAAATTAACCTTCCTTTTATCACTGCAACTCCCAAAGGTGCTAAACACCTTGACACCACTTTAACTAGAGCCAAATTTGAAAAATTATGCTCTGATTTAATCGATCGCTGTCTTATTCCTGTGGAAAATGCTCTTCGTGATGCTACTGAATTCATTAAAAATGACATCAATAAAGTAGTAATGGTCGGTGGTTCAAGTCGTATTCCTGCGGTTTTAGAGGTTGTTAAAAAGGTATTGGGTAAAGATATCAACCTATTTGTTAACCCCAATGAATTGGTCGCCATTGGAGCAGCCATTCAAGGTGGTGTTTTTGCGGGTGAAGTTAAGGACATTCTTTTATTAGACGTTATTCCTTTTAGCTTTGGTGTAGAAACCCTCGGTGGTGTAATGACTAAAATTATCCCTCGTAACACCTGTATTCCCACCAAACGATCAATAACTTTCTCCACTACAACTGATAATCAAACTGGTATCGATTTTGAGATTTTAGAAGGTGATCATGAAAATTATAAGGATAATACAATTTTGGGAAAACTTCGCTTAGATGGAATTCCTCCTGCTCCTCGTGGTGTAGCTACAATTGAAGTTACTTTCGATATTGACGCTAACGGTATTTTAAATGTCACTGCTAAGGATAAAGGTACTGGTAAGAAGTCAACATGCTGGCTAAAATTCAGATTGAGTTTGTAGGGTGGGTAATTGCGGTAATAACTCATTTGGTAAGTTTCAATCATCATTCGCAATTTCCCACCAATCCCTGCGCCGTGCAATCGCGATAATAAATCAATAGGGGCGATCGCCTTTGAGGAAAGGTGATGAGGGCGATCGCTTTTGAGGAAATCAAGAGCTGAAAATTTTTTGGTCAAATTTGCTAAAACTTGGTAATCAGAGTAAATTTTCAGAAGAATGATGGTATTGTCATAACTTATAAATAATATTATAATGGACTCTAATAAACTGATAAAAAAGGAAGAAATTAATCATAATGGAAAAACTTGCCATTACTACCCATCAAAAAGATTTAATTAATCTAGTAAAATTAGTAACAGAAGAAAATAAAATTTATCAAATAGAAAGTGGTGACGCTTCTGCTGTGCTAATCTCACAAAAAAACTATGAAAGTTTACAAGAAACTATAGAATTACTCTCAATTCCAGGATTAAGAGAGAGTTTGCAACGCTCTCTGGATCAAATCAGTAAAAATGAAACTTACTCTTTTGATGAGGTATTCGGAGATTTGGATTAATGATTTATGAAATACGCTTTACCAAAGAAGCCAAAAAAGATGTAGCTAAACTGAGTATAAAATTAAAACAAAAACTCAAAAAAATCATTCAAGAAAAGATTAGTCTGAATCCTTATACAGGTAAAAAGTTAGTAGGTGATCTTAGTGGTTTCTTTTCCATACGTTTAAATTATCAAGATAGAATTGTTTACACAATTGATGAGCAACAAAAGTTAATTTATATTCATCGTGTTATAGTAATTCAAAATAAAAATTAAACAAAAGTTTTTAGTTTGTTGTTGGACTTTAGTCCTAAGAAGCGCTAAAGCGCAACTACGAACCTATTTTTCAACTGTTTTAATCTTAATTGGAATCACTATAAAACTCATTATGGGGAATAAATGCGATCCGTTTTTTGGAAATTTGAGGAGTGATTTTTTTTGGGGATATGGAGAGCGATCGCTTTTTTGAATGTGGGATGGCGATCGCACTTCAGCCACTTGGTGATGGATTAGATCTTAACAAATGAGCGATTTTAGGCTGAAAGCCAAAAACTAGAGAAATAGTTTGATTCTCCGTTATAATGTACTTGCCACTTTGTCGCCTATAGTTTACAATAATGGAAATTAGAATTTACAAAACCAAAGAAGGAAAACAGCCTTTTATCAAATGGTATGATAATCTCAAAGATCAATCTGATCAGTTACGAATCCGTAAGAGGTTGCGTCAAATTACCTTTGGTAACTTTGGTGATAGTATAGTAATTCCAATTTAAAAAAAAACAGAATATGGTAAAATTAGAGAGGAAAAAAAATATTCATTAGTAAACTTATGTCTTATAGTCTTGATTTAAGA
>JAABRE010000108.1 GCA_011391125.1 Synechococcales cyanobacterium S06 | reverse complement strand
CATAAGGATGCGTGAAAATAAAGAAGAGAATAGTAACCCAGAGCTAAAATTGCTTAAGACTAGACTCGATACGGTTGAGATGGATATTAAGAGACGTAAAAGTCTTAAACTCAGTGAAGCTAACAAAGCCCAAATCGAAAGATTAGGGTTAGCCAAAATTGACATAATAAACGAAATCAAAGCCGTACGCAAGGAAATGAAATCTTTGAGAGACAAGAAACCTCAACCCAAGGTCAAAAAGCCAAAAGGAAAAGGAACGAAGAAACCAGACAAGCTAGACTTAATCATTATTGAAAAAGAAAGGCAACAACTGGAGAAAAGTCTCAAGGTGAAGCTCCCATGACAAGGGTAATCTTATTGAGTAGCCGTGTGAGGTGAAAGTCTCATGCACGGTTTCGGACGAGAAGTAAGGGAGGGTAACTTCCCTACTGACTCTCTAATTTTTACTGGTAATTTCCGGTAAAAAGGGTCATTCAACGCAAAGATTAAAGGACGGCTAATTACCAATATCCAGTAGGACTTTATGTATTGGTAGTTGTTATAAAAATAATAGTACCAAAGCAAAGCCTCGGTACTATTATTTTTAATCTCCGTTCTCACGGGTAATGCGATGCCCCGTCAATGTTAGAAAAGCTTGTCACTCCAAGTACACGGCCGTCTAGTCGGACTTATTTAATACTTGAACATAGAGCATGGGACTGGCGTTCATCCTCGGGTATGATGACTTAACTAACGTAGTCTTAGAAAGACTTAGACTGCAACTGCTCTTATTTTCCTAAGTTTACCGGAAAATACTAGATTTACGAGCAGTGTCTCTGTGTTCAAAGTTACACCATATCATAGCTGATTTGTCGATCTAATTTAAAAAAATGTGAACTTAAAGTGAACAAAAAATATATTTACGGATCAAGATAAACTCTATTACAATGACAATTAAGAAAATATTACCAGTAAAAATTATGTCAAAATCTGCCACTATTTTAACAAAAATTGATCCCAAATTAAAGGAAAATGTTGAGCATATTTTGGCTAATTTTGGTCTGACAACTAATCAAGCAATTACTTTATTTTTAAAGGAAATTGAGTTACAAAAAGGATTACCTTTTTCGGTTAATATTCCCAATCAAATTACCCAGGAAGCGATCGCCAAATCTAAGAATTGGGAAAAATTAGATCAATATACCAATACGACTGATTTGTATAATGATCTAGGAATCTAATGTTAATAATAAGCCCGACTAATCAGTTTAAAAAAGATGTTAAAATCTCTCAAAAAAGAAATAAAGATTTTACTAAATTTAAGGAAATAATAGAGTTTTTAATATGGCAAAAACCCCTTCCTGAAAAATATAAGGATCATAAATTAAAGGGAGATTATTTGGGTAGTCGTGAATGTCACATTGAACCTGATTGGTTGTTAATTTATCGAGTCGAAAATGATTATTTAATTTTAATTAGGTTAGGTAGTCATTCTGATTTATTTAGATAATTAATTAGGTCATTCTCTAACTTTTCTAAGGTATAAAAAGCCGTTAAAGGTGGTTGCTAAATGTTCTGATAAATTGAGTTAAAAAGTTCTTGTTTATTCTCAACTTTTTGATCAATTACTGAGACAATCAAGGTTTTTTCTTGTTCCCTATCTCTGTTTAATAACCCTTAATTTTTCATGATATTTTACGTTTTTTAAATTGTTTATTTTAATTAAAAGATAAAGAAATAAGGCTCAAATTTTTCTCAAATTTTACTTTTAAATTCTCTATTATCATCATTACTTAACAAATAAATATTCCACAATTGTAAACTATTACTAAGTTATGAGCTCGAAAATGCTATTATTTAAGGCACAATATTTATTATTTTAAATCATAGAAAAGGAGTAACAATGAACGATTGGCAAGTCATTAGCGGTGGAGTCACCGCTCCTCGCGGGTTTCAAGCAGCTGGTATTACCGCAGGGTTGAAACCATCAGGTGCTCCCGATTTGGCTTTGATTCTCTCGGACACGGAAGCGATCGCCGCTGGAGTTTTCACCACTTCCGTTGTCAGAGCCGCCTGCGTTGACTACTGTCGCCAAGTATTACAGGAAAGACCCAGTATCCGCGCCATTTTGTGTAATGCTGGCCAAGCCAATGCAGCCACGGGAGAATTAGGGTTACAAGATGCTTTAGAATGCGCAGATTTACTCGCCAAGGAATTAAATATCCCTCCCGATGGGATTTTGTTGGCTTCCACTGGCGTAATTGGGCAAAGAATCCGCATGGAGGCGATGCGTAGTGGTATTCCCCAAGTTGTGAAGGCTCTTTCTCCCGACGGTGGTGATGCTGCCGCCAAGGCGATCGTTACCACTGATTTAGTCACCAAAAGCATTGCTTTGGAAACCACCATCGACGGTCGTCCCGTGCGCATTGGTGGCATCGCCAAAGGTTCGGGCATGATTCACCCAAATATGGCGACAATGTTGTCTTTTGTAACCTGTGATGCAGCGGTTTCTACCCATTTATGGCAGGAAATGCTGACCAGAGCGGCCAATAAAAGCTTTAATCAAATTACGGTTGATGGTGACACCAGTACCAATGATGCCTTGATCGCCTTAGCAAATGGTGAATCCCGCACCAAAGCGATTACAGAAATGGACAAAAACGGAGAAAAATTGGAAGGGATGTTGACGGAAGTCTGTCAATATTTGGCGAAATCGATCGCAAGAGACGGTGAAGGCGCAACCTGCTTAGTTGAAGTAAAAGTCTCAGGAGCGCTGGATGAAGAATCCGCTGGCAAAGTTGCCAAAACGATTGTGGGTTCATCACTGGTTAAATCTGCAATTTTTGGTCGTGACCCCAACTGGGGGAGAATTGCGGGAGCGGCTGGACGGGCTGGAGTGCAATTTAATCAAGATAACTTAAGGATTCAACTTGGGGAATTTGTGTTAATGGAAAATGGTCAACCCATTGCTTTTGACCGCCAAGCTGCCAGCAATTACTTAAAACAAGCTGCGGCTGGTGCATACTTAAAAGAAGATACCGTTTTAATCCAAGTTTGTATTGGTAATGGTAGCGGTTTTGGTATTGCTTGGGGCTGCGATTTAAGCTACGATTATGTCAAGATTAATGCGGAATATACCACTTAAGAATTGACAATTAACAATTACTGTTTTTTAACTATCAACTATCAACTATCAACTATCAACTATCAACTATCAACTATCAACTATCAACTATCAACTATCAACTGTCAACTATCAACTATCAACTATCAACTATTATGACAATTTGGGTAAATGAACAGATAGATCCCTGTGGAATAGTTTATTCCTGTATTGCTTGCTCTAGTGAACAAGTTGCTAAAGACTGTCATCAATCATGGTTAAAAAGCTTTACTAAAGAGCAGAAAAATGAAGGTTGGACAGCTAATTTAAGGACAGTTGCTTCGTGGGATGAAGTGCCAGTAAATGCCCTTAAATTGAGCTATTAAAATTATTGTCAAAAACGGAGAACTATGACTAAAATTCTGCGTTTTTGACAATCAAATTCAAATTAAGCTAAAATATAAGCAAACTTAATTTTTATTAACAATTATGGTTCAAACTAAAAGTAGTAAAATTGAATTGCTTGTTACTGCTGAACAAAAACAACTATTAGAACAAGCAGCTTCCCTTCAAGGTCGTTCTTTGAGTGTTTATACTTTATCTAATTTGTTACAGATTGCTCAAAAAGACATTGATAATTATGAAAAATTAGTATTATCAAATCAAGATCGAGATTTATTTTTATCAGGGGTAGAAAATCCTCCTCAATTAAAGGGAAAATTGAAAACAGCAATCGAAAAATACTGTCAAAAATATGAGTAATAATCAGGAAAAATGGCGCTTTTTACCCATTGAAAAAAAGTATCAGAAAACTCATTTCGATTGTGGTTACGAAAGTTTAAATAGTTATCTGAATAAGTATGCACGGCAAAATCATATTAAGGGTATTGCTAAAACATTTGTCGCTCTTTCTGCTAATAAAGAGGATTTAAAAATAAAAGGTTATTATACCATAAGTGCTAGTATAATTGAGTTTCAATCTTTGCCTGAAAATTATCAAAAAAGACTGCCAAATTATCCAATTCCTACTCTATTAATTGGGAAATTGGCAGTAGATAATAATAGTAAAGGACAAGGATTGGGTACAGAATTATTAATTAATGCTTTGGAAAAATCCCTTAGATTATCTAGTGAAATTGGTATTTTTGCTGTTAGGGTAGATTCCCTTGATCTAAAGGCAAAAAACTTTTATTTAAACCATGAATTTATTCCTTTTCAAGATCAAGAATTATCTCTTTTTTTACCTATATCTATTATTCAAGATTTGTTTAATATTTTCAAGAATATTAAACTCAAAAATAGTTAACTGTTCATTATCAATTGTCCATGGATTTTACCTTGGTAAACTGCGAGGATCTAACGCATCTCTGAGACCATCTCCTAATAAATTAAACGCTAAAACTGTGAGAATAATTAATAATGCAGGAGGCCAAATTAACCAGGGTTGCAAAACTAAAATCGAGGCATTTGTTGAGACAGAAAGTAAATTTCCCCAACTCGGATCGGGCTGCTGAATACCTAAGCCAATTAAACTTAAAACAGATTCAGAAACAATAAAACTTGGTACAGATAGAGTCGCAGAAATAATAATATAACTGGCAGTTTGGGGTAAAATATGACGAATAATAATGTATATTGGTTTTGCACCCAATGCCTTGGCGGCTTGGACAAATTCCTGTTCTTTAATGGATAAAACTTGTCCCCGAATCACCCTTGCAAGTCCAGACCAACTAATAAAAGAAGTAATTAACACGATTAATAAAAAACGTTGCGCACTGGTTAAACTTGGGGGTAAAACTGCCGCTAAAGCTACTAATAAATATATCCCCGGAATGGTCATCAAAACCTCGACTATTCTCATTAAAATTGCGTCAATTATACCGCCAAAATAACCAGAAATTCCGCCGATAATCATTCCTAAAGGGAAAGAAATGGCAATCCCAACTAAACCAATAAATAAGCTAATTTTACCACCATGAATTAACCGACTTAATTGGTCTCTTCCTTGTTCATCTGTTCCTAAAATATTGAATTTTCCCTTACCAATTGTACCGAATAAATGGCGATCGCAAGTAATTCCTTTTAAGATTTTTACCTCCTGAAAATTAGGGGGTAAAGGAAGACTTAAACTAAATAATTGATAAGTATCACCCTTAACAAAAAAACGCACCGGAGAGGGGTTATTATAATCTATAGTTAAAGTACGATCGCCAGTTTCCAATTGAGTCGGTCCTTGGGTAATGGGATAAACAATTGGACCAGTAAAATTACCCTGGGAATTAGTCCAAAAAATTTGAGTCGGAGGTAATAAAGAACCATCAATTTGAGAATTATAGGGATTATAAGGAGCAAAAAAATTCCCTCCCATGACAACAATATAGAAAAAAATTAATAAAAGTGCTCCCAAACGAGCCAATACATTGTTTTTGAGATTTTGCCACCAATTCATCAAAAATAACCCTTTAAATCGTTTATAATGATTAATATTAACCTTTTTTTAGCCTATTTATTTGAGCAATTTTAAATTTTCAGTTGCAATTTATTACCAAAAAAGATAGTTAGAGGGTCTAAAGTCCAATTACAAACCGAAAGTAAATAAATTTTCCCTAATTGTTAATTATTAATTATTAATTGCTAATTGTTATGAAATATTCAACCAAAGAATTAATCCAAATTTTAGAACAGGAATTACAAGCCAATTGGCAAGGAAAAAGAGTAGTTTTATCTTCTGAAAATCGGCTGAATAATCCAGTTGTCAGTAAAGCAATTAACATGGATAAAGTGAATAAAGTTTTTGCTTATCGTGACTTTAGAAGTGAAATTCACGCATATCAATTAGAACATCAAGTATCAGGAATAATTTGGCGGGAATCAACTTTTAAAGGTAGCAAAATAAGTTTTCCCCAAATACATAATCAATTAATTCCTATTCACGGAGATAAGGATATTTTAATGACTTATAAGAGAGAAATTTTATCATTTTGGTGGCAAGTAACAGCCGATTTAAACATCTGGTTAATGGAAAAAACTCCCCAAAAAATTACCAGAGAAACCGTAGAAAACTTTATTAAACTAACAGAATGGGTTGAAATAGAAGCGGCTAAAACTGAACTTTATTTAGGTTTATGTTGGGGTAATCCAGCAGAATATCAGTATAAATGGGCCTATCCCCTATCCGGTTGTCACCGAATCATCTCGGCCGAAAATCCACCTGGATTAATCAAATTTTAAGGGTTAGAGCTGGTTTTCACCAAGTCATTTCAGTTATCAGTTATCAGTCACCAGTTATCAGTTATCAGTTAACAAGAGACCAACTCGCGCGCACTACGAAAAACTGTCATTCACAAGCAGAGTGTGAAGAACTCCCTTGATACTTCGCAAAACGTAATGTAGCGAACTATGACATATAAATCTTTGTCCTTGGTGCCAGATATCTAATTGATAACTGATGCGATTCCAGAAGTAATAAAAATAGTCCTTATGTTAAGAAGCTACCCCTAAAGGTTAGTGTAGGGGTTAACGGCCGTTAACCCCTACTGTTAACTGCTAACTGATAACTGGTAACTGAAATGACCTTGTTGATAATTAAGGTACTTTTTTCCTTATTTTTTGAAAACTTATGTTAAGAAGTTTATCTTTTGTTAACAAAAATTAATTTAACTTAAAGATAAATATTATCAAAAATCTTAAAATTACTTAATATAAAAAGGCCTCAAAAATACTTACAATAAAGAATATAGAAAGTTTAGTAAAAAGAGGTTCTTAGTGTTCATTAGCACAAAATAACTTTCAGTTAAGTAGAGATTAAGGAAGTCAAAAAAGAGAAAAACAATGAAAAAATTGTTTAAATTGTCTCTTTAATCTAGGAAAAATCTAATAGTTACAAATAGGATTAAATAATGACTAACAAAAATTACGCAACCATTGACGGAAACGAAGCAGTCGCCCGTGTGGCCTACAAATTAAACGAAGTAATCGCCATTTATCCCATTACCCCAGCTTCAACCATGGGAGAATGGGCCGACCAATGGGCTTCTGAAGGTAAAGTCAATCTATGGGGAACTATACCTAGTATAGCGGAAATGCAGAGTGAAGGAGGAGCAGCAGGTGCTGTCCATGGCGCATTGCAGACAGGGTCAATTACTACGACTTTTACCGCATCCCAAGGTTTGTTGTTAATGATCCCCAACCTGTATAAAATCGCTGGGGAATTAACTTGTACCGTTATTCATGTAGCGGCCAGATCGCTTGCAGCACAAGGGTTATCCATTTTCGGGGATCACAGTGACGTGATGTCCATCAGGGGAACTGGGTTTGGCTTGCTGTGTTCAGCATCGGTGCAAGAAGCTCACGATTTTGCTTTAATCACCCAAGTTGCCTCCTTTAAAACCAGAGTGCCTTTTATTCATTTTTTCGATGGTTTTAGAACTTCCCACGAAATTCAGAAAGTGGAATTACTCGAAGATAGCGATTTAAAGGCCTTAATCGAGGATAATGATATACTAGCACATAGAAGTAGGGCATTAACGCCAGATCGCCCCGTAATGCGAGGTACAGCGCAAAATCCCGATGTTTACTTCCAAGCCAGAGAAACAGTGAACCGTTTTTATGATGCTTGTCCCGAAGCTGTACAAAAAGCCATGGATGACTTTGCCATTTTGACGGGAAGGGAATATAAGATTTTTGAGTACCATGGCGCGGAAGATGCAACTCGAGTTATTATTTTGATGGGTTCTGGTTGCGAGACAGTCCATGAAACCGTCGATTATTTTAATAATCGTGGCGAAAAAGTAGGGGTTTTGAAAGTCAGATTATATCGGCCTTTTGACGCCAAAGCCTTGATTAAAGCTTTGCCAAAAACCGTGCAGAATATTGCCGTTTTAGATCGGACCAAAGAACCCGGTGGTAGTGGTGAACCTTTATATTTGGATATTGTCACTGCTTTAATGGAAGAATGGGAAGAAGGTAAATTGCCCAAAGTTGTCGGTGGTAGATATGGTTTATCTTCTAAAGAGTTTAACCCAGCCATGGTGAAAGCGGTTTTTGACAATTTAAAACAGGATAAACCCAAAAATCATTTTACTGTTGGTATTAACGACGACGTAACTTATACCTCCTTGGCCTATGATTCACATTTTAATATTGAGCCGGAAACCGTTGTCAGAGCGATGTTTTATGGTTTAGGCTCCGATGGTACAGTGGGAGCAAATAAAAATTCTATTAAAATTATTGGGGAAGAAACTGACAATTGCGCCCAAGGTTATTTCGTCTATGATTCGAAAAAATCCGGTGCTGTTACCGTTTCTCATTTAAGATTTGGTAAGGATAAAATCCGCTCCACTTATTTGATTGAACAAGCAAATTTTATCGCTTGTCATCAATGGATTTTCCTCGAAAAGTTGAATATGCTTAAGGATGCCAAAAAGGGAGCTACTTTCCTGTTAAATAGTCCTTATGCTACCGAAGAAGTTTGGGACCAGTTACCTATTGAAGTTCAGGAGCAAATTTCTCGCAAAGGTTTAAAATTCTATGTGATTAATGCCAATAAAGTCGCTCGAGATAGCGGTATGGCAGGTAGAATTAATACTGTTATGCAGACTTGTTTCTTTGCACTTTCTGGAGTTTTACCCAAAGATGAAGCCATCGCTCAAATTAAAAAGGCGATCGAAAAAAGCTACAGTAAAAAAGGCTTAGATTTAGTCAGAATGAACATTCAAGCAGTTGACAATACCTTAGAAAACCTGTTTGAAGTAAAACCGGGCAAAGCTAACAGTCATATCAGTAGACCTCCCATTGTATCGCCCCTCGCACCGGAATTTATGAGAGAAGTGCAGGCCAAAATGTTGGCTCGGGAAGGAGATGAATTACCAGTTAGTATGTTACCCTGTGACGGGACCTATCCGACCGGAACCTCAAAATGGGAAAAACGCAACATTGGCGAAGTGATACCCGTTTGGGATCCCGATGTCTGTGTACAATGTGGTAAATGCGTCATGGTTTGTCCCCACGCAGTAATTCGCGCGAAAAGTTATGAAGAAACCGACTTAAAAGACGTACCTGCAACCTTTAAAATTGCCAATACCAAAGATAAACACTTGCCTGGTAACAAGTTTACCATTCAAGTTGCTCCCGAAGATTGTACCGGTTGCGGTATTTGTGTTGACGTATGTCCCGCCAAAAATAAATCCCAACCTTCCCGTAAAGCCATTAATATGGAGGAACAATTACCTTTAAGGGACAAAGAAAAAGAAAACTGGGAATATTTCCTGAAATTGCCTTTACCTGACCGAAAAATCCTGAAATTAAACCAAATTAAGGAACAACAACTGCAAGAACCCTTATTTGAATTTTCTGGCGCTTGTGCAGGTTGTGGTGAAACACCATATCTCAAGTTATTGAGTCAACTTTTTGGCGATCGCGCGCTGATTGCCAATGCCACAGGTTGTTCATCAATTTACGGAGGAAACTTACCCACCACACCTTGGAGTCAAAATGCAGAGGGAAGAGGACCAGCTTGGAGTAACAGTCTATTTGAAGACAACGCCGAATTTGGTTTAGGATTCAGACTTTCCTTGGATAAACAGAACCAATTTGCCAAAGAATTGTTAAGCAAAATGTCCGGAGAAATTGGCGATAACTTAATTACTGAAATTATCAACGCAGTACAAAAAGACGAAGCTGACATTTGGGAACAACGGGAAAGAGTCAGACAACTGAAACAGAAATTAGAAAGTTTCCAAACCAAAGAAGCAAAACAATTACTTAGTTTAGCCGATTACCTAGTGAAAAAATCCGTTTGGATTGTCGGGGGAGACGGTTGGGCCTACGACATCGGATTTGGCGGATTAGATCACGTCATTGCTTCCGGACGTAACGTCAATATTTTAGTCATGGACACAGAAGTATATTCCAACACCGGAGGCCAGTCTTCCAAAGCAACACCGAGAGCCGCAGTGGCCAAATTTGCCGCCGGAGGCAAACCTGCAGCCAAGAAAGACCTTGGTTTAATCGCCATGACCTACGGCAACGTTTATGTTGCCAGTGTCGCCATGGGGGCAAGAGATGAACATACCTTAAAAGCGTTCCTTGAAGCAGAAGCCTACGAAGGACCCTCCTTAATTATTGCCTATAGTCACTGTATCGCCCACGGTATCAACATGACCACCGCCATGACACACCAAAAAGAAATCGTCGAAACCGGCCGTTGGTTGCTGTATCGCTATAACCCAACCTTAGCAGAAGAAGGCAAAAACCCCTTACAACTCGACAGTAAACAACCTAAAAAATCGGTTGAAACATCCATGTATCAAGAAAACCGATTCAAAATGTTAACCAAGAGCAAACCGGCCGACGCCAAACGCTTGCTGAAAGAAGCACAACAAGACGTAGATCAACGTTGGAAAATGTACGAATACCTGTCATCACGGCACTTAAACGAACAAGACGACAACAACCCATTCTAAATAAAGTGTAGGGGTAAGCGACAGTTAACAAAAATTCACCTAAAACTTCCTAAACTTACTCACTTTATATGCTAAGCTAATAAAATGAGTAAGTTTTTAACGATTTCGGAGGCAGCGAAGTTAAAAGGAGTTAGTCCCTCAACCTTGAGAAGATGGGAGACAGAAGGAAAATTGATACCAGAAAGAACCATTAATGGACATAGACGGTATGAATTATCGCAATTGTTGAACATCAAAAAAGAACTATCTTTTACCGTAGGATACGCAAGAGTTAGTAGCCATGACCAAA
>JAABRE010000107.1 GCA_011391125.1 Synechococcales cyanobacterium S06 | reverse complement strand
AACACCCTGTTAAAAAGGGATTATTATCTTCTTTTTCATGGTTTTGTTCAAGATCAAAGATTTTTTGCCAATTTAGATTATCAATACTTATATAAAAGACAAAAATTAATAAATAAAAATTATACTTATTTTTTATTTATTAATTTATCAAAACTGTTTGTTTTTTCATTCACTTATTCAGCAAGCCCTAATTATAATGATTTTTATAAAGTCCTAAAAGAGCGCTAGGGGAATCTCAAAAAATCCCGAATAGCAATCCTCTAATCAGGAAAAAATCATCAAATTAAATTTGATAATTTTAGGTGATGTTTTATGGTTTTGTCACCTGAAAACGAGAAGCAGATTTTTCTAATTCCTGTGCAGTTTCCACTAATTCCTGTAAAGATAAGGACACAATTTCTGAATTAGTAGCTGTATTTCGAGCCACTTTTTCCACGGATTGCATAGTTTCAGATACCTTTTGAGAATCTGCTCTTTGGGATACCGTATTTTCCGCAATAGACTTTAGTAATTTATCAATTTCTTCATTAATTTGAGCTAATTTTTGTAAGGTTGTTTTAGTTTGACGAATTAATTTAGTTCCAGTGACAACTTGAGTGGTACTTTCTTCCATCATCTTTAACATCTCTCCCGTTTCTTCCTGAATTCCTGTTATTAATTGCTCAATTTCTTGGGTTGAAAATGTTACTCTTTCCGCTAAACGACGTACTTCATCCGCTACAATTCGGAAACCTTGACCATGTTCGCCAGCCCTTGAAGCTTCAATTGAGGCATTAAAAGCCAATAAATTTGTTTTCTCAGAAATGTCAGAAATAATGTTAAGAATTTTGGCAATTTCTTGAGAGGAATCTGCTAAACGTTTTGCTTTTTTAGAAGTATCAGCAACACTATTTCTAATATTATCAATACTGGTGACAGTTTTGTCCATTCTCTCTTCGCCTTTTTGGGCAGCTAAACGAGCAGTATGGGAAATGTTAGCCGCAATTTGAGTATTTTCACTGACTTGAGAAATGGCTAAGGCGATCGCTTCTACGGAGTCAACGGCAGTTTTTATCGCTGTAGCTTGTAAGACCGCTTCTTGGGATAAATTTTGAACCGATTGGCCACTTTTTAAAGAGGAATTATGCACTTTAAAAGCGACATTTTTCACCTTACTAACTAACTCATCTAAACTAGCAATTGTAGTATTAAAAGCATCAGCAATAGAACCAACTTCTCCTTGATCAACCTTGGCTCTTAAAGTTAAATCTCCCTTTTTAGTTTCCTCAATTTCTAATAGTAATTCAATAACACTTTGCTGTAATTTTTCTTTTTCTTTTCGTTGAGTTTCGGCTTCTTTTTGTCTTTCAAGAGCTTGATTTTCAATCTCTTTAGTATAAAGATTAATTTGTTCGGTCATCTCATTAAAAGTTAGTGCCAATTGTCCCACTTCATCTAAAGATTTTACCTCAGCTCGGGCGGTTAAATCTCCAGAAGCAATTTGTTGAGCGGCTTTTTGTAAAGCCTTAATTGGTGAGGTTAAAGCCCAACCAATTAATAAAGCTAATCCACCTACTAAAATAAAAGTTAATCCGGCTATTCCTAATTGTAAACGAAAGCTATTTTGTAATAATTGATTCAAGGCAATTTCTGGAGTTCCACGAACCAAAAAAGCGACTCGCTTACCATCATAATTCTGTAAAGCTGTAACAGCTAGAGTATAATTTTGTTTTTCAATTTTCATTCGCCTAATTAAAGTACCACCGACTCCTTGTTCAGCGTCTGCTATTAATGATAAATCTGGTATTTCTAAATTATTTTTAAATTCGCCACCTAATACACCTTTTGTTGAGGGGATTTCTAGAGCCGAAGCGGCTATTTTGTAATCACCTTTTTGGTTTTTATAATAAATAGCACCATAACCTCCACCCACTGATTTAACGGTTTCCTCGATTTCAAGATTATTACCATTAACTACATCTCCACCTATTAATAAGGCGATGGTTTGTCCAGTATTCGGGTTTTCTACTGGGGTAAAATTTAAACGAACTAAGACATCTTGATTAGTAATATTGGCTGGTAAAATAGGAGCTTCTTTTTTGATTTCAGCTCCTGAAAAAACCGCATTAGTTTTAATTCGGCGCGGGGATTGTAAAACACTTTTAACTAGACCATTTGGGTTAAATTCTTCACCTTGGCGGTCTTTTTTATTGCCATTAACAATTATCTTTCCATCTAAACCAACTAAGGTAACATATTCTAATCTTCTTGCTTGCAATTCCCTGACTAAAATTTTTTTAACTAACTCTTTTTCTTGATTATAAATCTGCCTATTATTCTGATATTTTTGGGCAATATCTATAATTGCGATATTGTCAGCTTGCCCCCGAAAACCGCTTTCCATCGATTTACTTATATCGTTATAATTAATAACTGTCACAGCCAATTCTGCACTTGCTTGGTTGCGTAATTGAGAGCGTCCTGATAACAAGGTAATGTAAATTCCTGCTCCGCCAACTGCCACAATTGAAATAATACTAGAAGTAACTAAACTAATAAATTGTTTATAACTTAAAGGTATATTAGTAATGGCTTGTTTTTGCTTGCCTAAAAATTTTAATGTCTTAGTTAACGGATTTATTTTTTCGCTAACTTCTGGGGTAATTTCTGCCGCTATTTGCTCTGTTTTGTGAGCATTTAAACCTAAATTTTCTAAAGCTTTTGCGGCACTAGCGGCAAAAACGCCTTCCGGTTCAAGTTCAATTATTTCCCGATATATTTGAGTAGCTTCGGTATAATAATTTTCCCTTTCTAAAGCACTAGCTAAGGTTATTTTAGCAATTAAATCTTCGGGATTACTATTAACTTCCTTAAATAATTCTTGAATTTCTGAATTAAATTGTTTTTCCTTAATTTTTTCGTTAGTAGTTGTCATAATTTTCCTTAATTTAAGTTATATTTTAATCTTTTCAAAGATAGCAGAAACATCAATTAAAACCGTATTAATTCCTTGTGAATTAATGTATTTAGAAAAATTATTTACCTTTGGCAAAGAAACGGGTGCTAAATTTTCTAAATTAATAGTTAGAATATCTTTAAGGTTATCAACTAAACAACCTAACTGTTTTTTTTCATCTTTAAAAATGATCACATATCGTTTACTATTACTAGATAAAAAATCAGTTTCACCTACTTGTAACAAATCTTTTAAAGACAAAATCCATAATAATCTTCCCCGCTGATTAATTACGCCTAAAATTTCCTTAACTACCCCCGGTATCAAACAAATATCCCTAGGTTTAATCATGATAACTTCTTCGACATGAACCATGGAAACAGCCAAATCTAATTGATTTTTTGAATTAATTTCCAATTGAAAATGTAAATAATCTTCAGTTTTAATCTTACTTTTATAATCTTGATTATTAGCCATAATTTAATTAAAATGGGAGTTAATTTATCCCCATTTTATAACTTATTTATTTCAAAAAGTCTTGCACAGTTTGCATTAAATCAGCTGGACTATATGGTTTAACAATATAACCATTACCACCTTGTCTTAAAGCCCAAAAACGATCAAATTCCTGACTTTTTTGAGAACAAAAAACAATGGGCACATCCCCAAAATTAAAATTAGTTCTGATGTGACGACATAGATCTAAACCACTCATATCTGGCATAACAATATCCGTTAAAATTAGGTCAGGTTGACCATTATTGTTTAACCAGATTATCGCTTCTTCTGCACTATTGGTTAATGCTACATCTAATCCTAAACCTTTCAATAAACCCACCATTAAACGTTGTTCAGCTTTGGAATCTTCAACTACTAATACTTTTTTCATAAATTTTAAACACAAACCTTTGAATTAATCATGCTAATAAGTTCTTGGGGATTAAATGGCTTAGACATATAATCAACAGCCCCCACCATTCTTGCTCTAATTCTATCTAATAAACCATCTCTTCCTGTTAACATAATAACGGGAATATCCTTTAAATGACTAGAATGTTGTAAAAGTTGGCAAAGCTCATAACCATCAATTTCTGGCATATTAATATCCATTAAAATTAAAGCTGGTTTATTTTTAATAAAAGTAGTTAAAGCTTGGGAAGGTTCAAGAATATTTAACACTTCATAGCCACTACTTTCCAAAGTTACTTTAACCATTCTTTGAATCGCTTTACTATCATCAATACAAGCAATAATAGGGCGTTCTATTACTTTTGCTTTCGGGATATCGTAGGGTAACATTGTTACTAACCCTGATTGTACCAAAGGCTGAAAAAATTGAGCTACCTCTAAAACCGTTTTACTACTATGGGCAGAAATTTCATAAATACAGCTTTTATTTTTCAAATAATTACTAACACTTTCTAAGAAAAGATGGTCTTCGTCCGTTAAATTAGCATAAGGTAAATTCTCCCAATCTTCAAAAAAAGGACGATAAAAAGGTGAGGGAATTGCCGATCGCAATTGTCGCCATTGTTTAACTTTTTCTTTAATGGGAAAAACTATGTTTTTTAGGGGAATTGAGACTAACAAAGGGTCTAAACCTACGGTTTTTTCTAATCTGACCGTAACTTGAGATAATAACATTAAATTAAGTAAAGCTTCCTGTGTGGTATCAAATAATAATTGGCGAATAGTATTAAGAGAAAGACCAGTTTGTTTCCAAAGTTGACAAATGGTTTGATAATCACAATTAATAGGTTGTCCCTCCCAAGAAGAATCGAGATCAGGAAGATGTTGCTTTACTAAATAGTTTAATCTTTCTTTTTTACCAATTACACTATTAGCATAATGTATCTTACCACTACCTAAATATAAATTCCATTGTATGGAACTATCGTCCTTAGAACTAACAATTATGTGTCCAGAAATTTCCCGATTAACGATACTTTGTAATAATTGGCTAGGACTTCCTGAATTATTATCAATATTGGTAGTTTCCATTTCTCTTACTATTGTTGAAACCATAAATAAACATCTAAATTTAGACTACAGTTGAAAAAATATTAACTTTAATTAATCATATTTTTTACAGTAACACCCATGGGTTAACAAAGGATTAAAAATTAATTAAAACTTTTTCTATTTTTAAAGAATTAATTTTGAGGAGAAATAAATAACAATCACAATTACTAACAATTGCCAAGGCTATTCCGGTAAAGATAAGTTAAACTTATAGATTAAGTTTTAGCGCTTTTAAAATAAAGGTTCATTTTTTGTTGTAAACTTTAAATAGAAATATAATCTTTAGATTTCGGAATTAATCCTTGTTGATTAATAACGTAACTTGAGATTTACTGGACTATAAAATTAGTTTTTTATGCTATCACTAGACTTACCAAAAAAATCTTCCCCTTCCGAAATTACCCAAACAAATCGAGTATTAGTCGTTGAAGATGAAGACCTAATTAGGGAGATGATTGTTTTAGCTCTCTCTGAAGAGGGTTACGATGTGGTTACTGCGGCCGATGGTTCAACAGCATTGCAGTTGCTAAAAAATACAGACAACGTTCATCCTGAAAATGCCATTGATTTAATCATCCTTGATTTGATGTTACCCCAAGTCAATGGATTGGATATTTGTCGGTTATTGCGCTATCAAGGCAACATCGTGCCTATTTTGATTATTAGTGCCAAAGGTACAGAAACAGATCGGGTGTTAGGATTAGAAGTAGGAGCGGACGATTATCTGACCAAACCCTTTAGTATGAGGGAATTAGTGGCTCGTTGTCGCGCTTTAATTCGCCGTCAACGATTTAGCTCCATCACTCAACAAAGTGTCCGCAAATTTAAAGATATTACCCTTTATCCTGATGAATGTCGGGTCATGGTACGAGACGAAGAGGTAAATTTGTCACCCAAAGAATTTCGTTTATTGGACTTATTTATGAGTTATCCGCGACGTGTTTGGTCAAGAGAACAACTGATTGAACAAGTATGGGGAGCCGACTTTTTAGGTGATACCAAAACAGTGGATGTGCATATTCGTTGGTTAAGAGAAAAGTTAGAAATAGAGGCCAGTCAACCCGAATATGTTATTACGGTGCGCGGTTTTGGTTATCGTTTTGGTTAGTAATTTTCACAAAGATTAACAATAGTTATCGGTGAGCAAATAGGAATCATTAACTAAGATATAAAAATTTTTTTAGTGATTTTAAATAACCCAAAAAGTTCACTGATGACTACTACTAAAGGACAATTTGAATCATGTCTTTTATCTCATTTATATTTGGAATTTCTGTGGGAATTGGATTTTGTTTATGGAAACAAGCTCAACTTGATCAACAATTAAGAAGAATATTTAACCTCTTATCAAATGATCTTAATCTGGCTCCATCTTTGCCCCTATTATCTTTAGTACGTCGAGAAGTATTAACAGTTAAAGAAAAAATCCATGCCCTAGAAGATGACCTGAAAACCTATCAAAGTTTAATGGAAATAGCTCCTTTTGGTTACTTATTAATCGATCAAGAAAATCAATTAATTTGGTCAAATAAAGAAGCTAAAATTTTGCTAAATATCGATCCGTATCGTTGGCAACAAGGGCAAATCCGTTTATTTTTAGAAGTAGTACGCTCCTATGAATTGGATCAATTAATCGAAAATACTCGCCATTTACACAATCCACAAACCTTAGAATGGGAATTTTATCCCCATAAAAATCCCAGTAAAATTCCCAATTTTAAAACCAATTCTTTCCTTTATTTAAAAGCGTCAAGTTTTCTTTTAAGTAATGGAAATATAGCAGTATTCTTAGAAAATAAACAATCTTTAAGTGAATTACAAAAATATCGTGATCGGTCATTTTCTGATCTTACCCACGAGTTAAAAACTCCCCTAACTGCCATTTGTTTAGTAGCAGAAACCTTAGAAAAAAGATTACAAAAACCCGAACTTACTTGGGTCCAACAAATGTTAAAAGAAACCAATCGTTTAATCGATTTAGTTAATAATTGGTTAGAAATTACCCAACTAAAAGAAAATCCCAGCCAATATTTAGAATATCAATCTTTAGAATTAAAAGAATTAATCTTCTCAGTGTGGCAAAATTTAGAACCTTTAGCTAACAAAAAAGAACTTAGTTTAAATTATTTTGGTCCAGAAACAATTTATTTACAAGGCGATCGCCCCCGTTTAACCCAAGTATTTGTTAACATCTTAGATAATGCCATTAAACATAGTCCGAAAGGAGGAATAATTAAACTAGAAACGCAAGAAAATCTGGCACAAAAAACAGTAGAAATAAATATAATCGACATCGGAAGTGGTTTTATAGAAGCTGATTTATCCCTAGTATTTAAGCGATTATATAAAGGCGATCCAAGTAGAACTAGACAATCATCAGAACCCCAAAATCAAGGAAATGGTTTAGGATTGGCGATCGTGGAAGAAATTATCACTGCCCACCAAGGTCAAATTCAAGCGAAAAATCATCCCGAAACAGGGGGAGCGTGGTTACAAATTATACTACCAATTAAATAAATGTATGCCTATAAAAACCTTAAATAAACCATAATAATTAATTGTTATAAATAGAAAGATAAAACCCATTATATTAAAAAAGAATAAAAACCGTGATTTCATCTTACAACCTTCACAACTATCCTCAACAATCCGATTTAGTGCCTATTCGTCCACAATTTGAACGAGAATTGCGTCGTTTAGAACAAGACGTCTTACGCATGGGCGCATTGGTAGAAAAGTCATTTCGCCTCAGCCATGAATCCCTATTCAGACGCAACTTAGAAGCAGCCAAAGACATTGCCATCCTCGACAAAAGGATCGACAAATATTACCGACAAATCGAGCAAGATTGCGCCACCATAATGACCCTACAAGCACCGGTAGCGAGGGATTTGCGGGTTTTAAGCGCATTTATGCAATTAGTGCGGGATTTAGAGAGAATTGGCGATTATGCCCAAGATTTAACCGAAATGGCCGTTAAATTATTCCCCTATCCTCCCCACCGTTGCTTAAAGGAGATTGAACAAATGTCCGACCATGCTCAATCCATGTTAGCGGCCAGTTTAGCTGCTTTAAGCGACTTAGACCCCACAGCCGGACCAAGGGTGAAAAAATTAGACGATCAAGTCGATGATGCTTACGACTATCTATATTTAACCTTATCCCAAGAAAGGGATATTCAAGGGGTGGTTGAGCCAATTTTGCTATTAGCTTTAATCATCCGTCTCTTGGAGCGCATGGCTGATCATGCCACCAATGTGGCTCAAAGAATCTCCTACATTGTGACGGGTGAAAGAGGATGATTTCAAGTCATTTCAGTTATCAGTTAACAGTTAACAGTAGGGGTTAACGGCCGTTAACCCCTACACCACCTAAAGACGGTAGAAATAAGGAATATTTTTATTACTTCCCTCCTCCCGTCAGTTATCAGTTAACAATTGATAACTGTTAACTGATAAGGTTTCGGCCAAGAGCAGTATATTGGCGAATAAATCGGGTTTTGCCCCAATTTCTTTGGTAAAACG
Organism: Synechococcales cyanobacterium S06; assembly: GCA_011391125.1. Taxonomy (GTDB): domain Bacteria; phylum Cyanobacteriota; class Cyanobacteriia; order Cyanobacteriales; family JAABRE01; genus JAABRE01. The sequence continues at coordinate 3,420 of JAABRE010000107.1, read as the reverse complement.
GGGCTAAATCTCAGGGAAAATCGTTGCTTTTGTTGGCGTTCTGCACTGCATGGTGGGCAATTGTCGCTTATAATTAATAATTATTTGACAAAATTAGCCCGGCATTTGCCCACCCTACCAACTAAATTATAAAAAAAATTTTTTAGTTTCAAAATTAATCAGAAATAAATTATATTTAATAATTATTAAATTATGAAAAAATCAAAAATTTAATTAAAATGGCTTTATGGCGATTATATTATCACCTAATTTGGGCTACCAAAGAAAGACAGCCTTTAATTTTACCGCCCGTTGAAACTAATTTATATAATTACCTGATCGGAAAATCTGATAATTTAGGCTGTATCATTCATGCTATTAATGGAATGCCTGATCACATTCATGTTATTGTATCTATTCCTCCTAAAATATCAATTACTGAATATGTCAGACAAATTAAAGGTAGTAGTTCCCATTATTTAAACGAAAAATATCAACAAAAATTCGCATGGCAAGGAGGTTATGGTGTTTTTTCTGTGGGTGTGAAAAACTTAGAGATTGCGATTAATTATGTTAAAAAACAAAAACAACATCATCAAAATAAAACAATTATTCCGGCTTTAGAACAAATAAAAAATGAAGATGATCCACCGAAAAAATATTTTAATTAGGGTGATCGCCCCTTCCGTAGCGCCCTTATACATAAAACTGTTATTTTGTCAAGCAATTGTTACAAAAATTAAGATAAGGAGAAGCGGTGAATCATAAATCGCTATGAAATTTATTTCATAGCTAAAAGCGCAAGTCTCCTAAAGGGACTAACTTACAAACCCCTAGTCCCTTTAGGAGACTTTAGCTATTAGCCTCGAACTTTAGTTCGAGGTGGGCCTGATATCCTAGCCAAGATTGATTTATATGTGGACTATGACGCAACACCCTTAACCCGATCGCCCTCTCCTTAATACATAAAACCGACATCATGTCAAGCAATTATTACAAAAATTAACATAAGGCGAAGCGGTGAATCAGAAATCGCCTTGTAATAAATTACAAGGCTAATAGCGCAAGTCTCCTAAAGGGACTAATTTACCAATCCCTAGTTGCTTTAGCAAACTTCCGCTATTGGTTTCCTCGAAATTTATTTCGAGGTGGGTTAGGACGCAACACCCTTAACCCGATCGCCCTCTCCTTAATACATAAAACCGCCATCATGTCAAGCAATTGTTACAAAAATTAACATAAGGCGAAGCGGTGAATCACAAATCGCCTTGTAATAAATTACAAGGAAACCAACAGCGCAAGTCTCCTAAAGGGACTAACTTACAAACCCCTAGTCCCTTTAGGAGACTTTGGCTATTAGCCTCGAACTTTAGTTCGAGGTGGGCTCTGACGCAACACCCTTAACCCGATCTCCCTCTCCCTTATACATAAAACCGCCATCATGTCAAGCAATTGTTACAAAAATTAACATAAGGCGAAGCGGTATCAACCGCCTTGTAATAAATTACAAGGCTAAAAGCGCAAGTCTCCTAAAGGGACTAATTTACCAACCCTTAATATGTAGGGTGGGAAAAACGGGGATCAATTCCCTCGAAAAACCCTTGATTAATTATCCGTTTTGCCCACCTCCACGATGGTGGGCAATGGCGAATATTAATTCAAAACATTGAATTAATTAATTGCTGCCATTACCCACCCTACCTCTTACAACTTCCCTAAAACATCCATCGCATCCTTAACCAACTTATCACCCCAGAGATTTTGCTCTAAAAAGGCTTTGTCAGCAAACTGTTTGTCTATTTTCAAAGCTGACCGAACCAATTTCAACCCTTCCTCGGTCTTACCTTGCCGATAATAACCCACTCCTAAAGCTAATTGAACTTCGGCGGAATTACCATCAATGGTTAAGGCTTTTTCCCATTGTTTGATTGCAGTTTCTAGGTCTCCCATTTCATATTTTATTAAACCAATATTGGTAATAGCGGGCAAATTATTGGTTTGTTTTTCTATGGATGTTTGATAATCGGAAATGGCCTGTTGATAATTTTTCTGTTTATGATAAATTAAACCCCGACCAAGGTAGGCATTTGCATATTGGGGATTAATCTCAATGGCTTTGGTATAATCGGCGATCGCCTCCTGGTATTTTTGTAAGTCATCGTAGGTAATACCCCGATTATTGTATGCATTCGCATATTGGGGATTAAGCTCAATAGCTTTGGTATAATCGGCGATCGCCTCCTGGTATTTTTGTAAGTCATCGTAGGTAATACCCCGATTATTGTAGGCCTCAGCATATTGGGGATTAAGCTCAATAGCTTTGGTATAATCGGCGATCGCCTCCTGGTATTTTTGTAAGTTATCGTAGGTAATACCCCGATTATTGTAGGCCTTAGCATATTGGGGATTAAGCTCAATGGCTTTGGAATAATCGGCGATCGCCTCCTGGTATTTTTGTAAGTTATCGTAGGTAATACCCCGATTATAGTAGGCCCAAGCGTTTTCTCTGATTTTTAAGGCTTGAGTATAGGAATCCGCCGCTTCTTGATAGCGTTTTAACTCATCAAGGGCCGAACCTCGCCACATATAGGCCGAAAATGCCTGTTCTGGAGCGCTTTTTGAGAGGGTAATGGCTTGATCATAAGCTACGATGGCTTCTTCATATTTGTCTAAAGCATTTAAAATACTTCCTTTTAAACGCCATGCTATGGCCAATTCTGGTTTGAGGTTAATGGCTTTTTCTACACTGGCCAAAGCTGAATGATATAGCCAATTATTGTAGTAAGCTTGAGCCTTAGCATAGTAGGCCAAGTGGGATTTGGGGTCTAATGAGATCACTTTGTCAAATGCAGAAACTGCCTCCCCGTATTTTTCTAAACGCCATAATTGATTACCGTAATTTAACCACTCCACGGAGTTATTGGAAATTGGTGCTACAGGTTGGGGAAAAGTAGCACGGATATTTTCTGCTTCTTTTTCAGTCAATTCTGGTAAAGGAGCATTATTGAGTTTTAAGGATTTAGTTGTTAAGTTCGGACAAGGTTGATCCCCCCTTGATCCCCCCTTCGTAAGCAGGGTGTTTTCATTCTCGGGGGTAAAAAAAAATATAATAGTGATCTTTTCTTGATAAAATCAAAAAGATAACACTATTTTTTTGATTTCCAAAAATATGTTAAACAGTTTAATTGAAAAGTTTAAATTAGTCAAGGACTTTCGTCTAAATCAGGGTAAAAGACATCAATTATGGGTAGTTTTAACTATCATTATTTTCGCCCTACTCGTGGGAAATACCAGTTATAAACAGATAGAACAATTCTGCCAAAATGAAAAGCGTCAACTGCTTAATTTGTTCCAAATACCACACAATTCTTTGCCCTCTTATGGCACAATTAGAAGAATAATGAATGGTATAAATCTCGCTGAACTTCAGTCAATTTTTGA
>JAABRE010000106.1 GCA_011391125.1 Synechococcales cyanobacterium S06 | reverse complement strand
TTACTTATTACCTCTTACCTCTTACCTCTTACCTCTTACCTCTTACCTATTACCTCTTACCTCTTACCTCTTACCTCTTACCTCTTACCTCTTACCTCTTACCTCTTACCTATTACCTATTACCTAGTTCACCCATTGCTATCATCAAATTTATAACCCACTCCTCGAATTGTTTTAATATTGTCGGAATAGGGGTCTATTTTTTTTCTAATTTGACCGATATGGACATCAACGACTCTTTGATCTCCTACATATTCATAATTCCAGATTTGTTCGATTAATTCTTCTCGACGCCAAGCTTTATGGGGATTACTAGCAAGTAAATATAATAGATCAAATTCTAAGGTTGTTAACACTATTGGTTTACTACTAATTCTTACTTCTCGACTGGTGGGATCAATGAATAATTTATCATTGTCAATGATTTTTTTAGCAGAAAAGCCCAAATGAGGACGTTGTCGTCGCAAAATTGCTTGTACTCGATATTCTAATTCTTGTAAATCAAAGGGTTTAGTAAGATAATCGTCTGCTCCTAAAGAAAAACCTTTAATTTTATCCGCAGGATCACTTCTGCTTGTTAACATTAAAATATAAACATCAGTTTCTTTGTGCATTTGTTCACAAAGGGTATAGCCATTAAAATCAGGTAAGTTAACGTCAAGTATAACTAAATCAGGTTTAAATTGAGCAAATTTTTCTAAAGCAGATTTGCCATCTTCGGAGGCCTCAACTTCATACTTTTTTTGACGAAGAAACCGAAAGACTAAATTACGAATTGCGGGATCATCATCAACAACTAGAATTTTGACTGTAGTCATAATTGTACTTAAATTACTGGTTATATGAATTTTAATTAAATTATCTAAAAGGATATGTGATAATTTTAGTAAATTTTTTGAGTTAATAGGTAAAATTATCAAAAAAAAGATTAGTCAGAGTAAAATAATCTATCAGGTCAAAATGAAGCAATCATGCTGATTCAACCTTGATATTACCTGAAAAAATAGCACGCAAAGAAACAACCTTAATTTTAGTTACTATTATTAATAGTAAATGTAGAGGCCTTGAAATGAGATTTATTTATTATAAGTGCCTAGGCAAACACGAAGTAAGAAGTAAGAAATAAAAAATAAGAAGTAAGAAGTTTTACTTATCCTTTAAAAGGATGTCCTCCCCTACCTACCTAGCTAGGCAGGGTGTTTTCATTCTCGGATGTGAAAAAGGTGGGGACTTAGGGTATTGGGGGATTGGGGGATTAGGGGATTAGGGGATTGGGGGATTAGGGGATTAGGGGGAACGATATTCTTAACCCCCTAACTCCCTAACTCCCTAACTCCCTAACTCCCTAACTCCTTGTTTAGTGTTCCTTGTTCAAAATAAAAAATTTAGAATGAAAACACCCTGCTACCTAGGTAGGGCAACCTGTAGGGGCAACCACAAGGGTTGCCCCTCCTCCTTAGTAGGGGAAGATAGGCAAAAGTTATATTATGCGGATGGCGAGACTCGAACTCGCACAGCGTGAGCCACACGCCCCTCAAGCGTGCGTGTCTACCAATTCCACCACATCCGCGCTTGCATAAATTAATATATCACATAAACTCAGATATGAGTCAAGTATTTTGGAAAATTTTTACTGATGAAAAAAAATCAAGTTGTAATTTGTGGCTATTACGGTAAGGGAAACGCTGGAGATGAAGCGTTATTGATGTCTCTTTTGCAGATGTTACCCCCGGAAATCACTCCGGTGGTACTTTCGGCGAATCCTTCGGAAACCACCGCTCAATACGGGGTAAAAAGTTGTTATAATCGCAGCTATGCTGCCGTTTTAGGGGTTTTGCGTCAGTCGAATGCCTTTATTTGGGGTGGTGGTAGTTTGATGCAGGATGTGACCAGTTTAGCGAGTCCTTTATATTATGCTGGTTTGATGGCTTTAGCGCAAAAAATGGGCTTAAAAACCATTGCTTGGGCTCAGGGTATTGGTCCGGTTAATCATCCTTTGACTCGCTGGGTAACTAAACAAGTTTTGTCGGATTGTACCAATATTAGTGTTCGCGATCAAGCTTCAGCGAAACTGCTCGCAAGTTGGGGGATTTCACCACAAATTGCTCCTGATCCTGTGTGGGCTTTGGCTTCAAAAACTGTCCCAGATTTGATTCATGTTGCTGGTCCAAGAATTGCGGTTTGTTTACGTCCTCATCCCCAATTAACTCCTCAACGTTTGCAACTTTTGACTCAGGGGTTAATTGAGTTGCAAAAGGCTACTAATACGGCAATTTTGTTGATTCCTTTTCAGGTAGTACAGGATCAGGCGATCGCCCAAAGTATAGCCAATCAACTTCCGGGAGCTTGTCAAATTGTTTCGAGGGACAATCCCCAAGAATTAAAGGGATTATTTAATCAGGTTGAAATGGTCATCGGAATGCGTTATCACAGTTTGATTATGGCAGCAGCGGAGGGCTGTCATTGTTTTGCCATTAGTTATGACCCTAAAGTTAGTCAATTGACGCAACAATTAAAGTTGGCTGGTTGGGAATTAACAGAAATACCAGAAAATACAAATTTAATTAGTAAGATTTGGTTAAATGAATATACTAAAAGAGAATCTTTAAAGACGATTAAGGTCGAATCTTATATTCAACAAGCAAAATTTCATCAACAAATTTTAGAAGAATCTTTATTATGAGTGAAACTGACAAAATTCCCGTTAATCCTGTCGAGATTATTGATATTAAAGCTGAACCGGCGATCGAGAAAAAGACATCCGAAAAAACTGTCCCTCAAATATCGGAAAATACCAAATCTTTTCATAAATTATTACCTGTTAAAACAGAGAATGCTGTTAAAAATCAGGAAAATGTGGATTGGTTTGCTTTAGCTCGCAAATTACGCCAAGATAATCGTCAAATTGTGAAAAATTTGGTGGAACGAGAAGAAGAATTGGCCCTAGTTAAAGAACAATTACAAGCTCAAATTACTAAAACTAAAAGTGCCGATATTTTAGTAAAGCAGCAGACTGAAGAGTTAAATATAGCTCAAGAACAAATTACCAGAATGCTTCAAGAATTAGAAGAAGCTCAGAAAATTATTAATCAGAAACAAAAGGAGATCAACCAATTTTTAGGAGAATTAACAGAAAGTAAACAACAAATTGGGGTCTTAGAAAGACAGTGTTCTAATTTACAGGATAACTATGAAAAAGAAAAACAAAAAGCATCTTTGTTCGAGCAAAATTTAAAAGAATCAGAGTTTCGTTTAAAGCGAGAACAACGATATAATTTACAATTTAAAGCCGCTCTAAACCAGTGTTTGGAAGCTCCGGGCTATGTTTCACCGATTAATATCGGCAGTGAAGAACAACAAGCTCCTTCTATTATTTCACCGAATTCTCGTATTCCTAAAAATGAAGGAATTAAACCTTGGTCAGATTATTTACAAGAGTTGGAAAATTTCCCAGAAGAAACTGAAGATAATCATCCCGAAAATCAGCCCAAAAAGGATACTTTTATGCCTCAACTTCAGGTTTTAAATAATAATAATCCGCCTCCGGTAAGCGATGATAAAAAATCATCACCATCTCCTTTAATTAATCGGGGTAATTCCCAAGTAAAACCTAAGTCAAAAAGCCAAATTAGTTTGCCCAAATTTCCGCGATTGCCATTAGATGAGCAGGTATAATTTCGCTGTTTTAATTTTAATTATTAGCCTTATTACTGGTTGTAGTAAGGCCGTATTTTATAATCCTGAAATTCTCACGGGAGGACTTAATAGTTTAACTGCTGATGAATATCCTAGTTATAGTGCGGATGGTCAATATTTAGCTTTTGCTTCTGATCGAAATGGGGTGAGAAATATCTATCTTTTTGATGTAAGTCAACGCAAATTAGTCCCTTTACCTAACTTAAATCGTAACGATTCTAGTCAGGATCAACCCTCCTTAAGTCAAGATGGTCGTTATCTCGCTTATATTTCCACTGAAAGGGGTAAAACTGATGTTTTGGTTTACGATCGCCAAAAGCAAAAATCGGAGTTATTAACGGCGAATATTCGGGGGTCTGTACGTCATCCTACCATTACTGGTGATGGTCAGAAAATTGCTTTTGAAAGCTTACAAATGGGTCAATGGCACATTGTCATTATTGAACGAAATTAAATTTCTATTCGTAAGTTGACACGACAAGTTGATATAGTACTTCCCAAATTTATGAGGACTATTTTCCCCCCTCTCCCTTTGGGATGAGGGGGGTAGGGGGGTGAGGGGTAGCTCTCATTTAATCTGAAAATCCTATAATATTTAATGGCCGAATTAACATGAAATATAAATTATTAATAATCTCACCTTTATTATTATTAATTAACGGTTCTCAGGATCAGATTGAGCGAAAATTTGAGCCAAATTTTTTATCGGGTAATATTAGTATTAATCTTAAACATGGTGTCTGGAAAGTAGCGGAAGAAAAACCAGTTTATCAAGATATTACTTTGGATTTAATCTGCGACAAAAGTAAATGTAAATCGGAAGTTTGGGGTTATGCTCCTAAATATAATACCGCAGATCATCAAGGTATCTTAAAAGTTAGTAACTTAAATAATACTTGGCAATTAAAGGTTAATCTGAATCTGCGACCTGATCCTTGGCAAAATACGGAGATTCCAGCCAGTTATTTAATAGAAATTGTACCGGATCAAGAGCAATTAATTGGTTATTATACTGGTAAGTTAAATAATAGGAAAATATCGGGAGAAGTAACCGGCAAAATTAGTCCTCCATGGCCGAAAAAACTGGCTAATCATCAACCAATTCTTCCCAGAGAACATCCTCGATTAATCTTAAGAAAATCGGAACTTTCTTTATTAAGAAAAAAAGCGAATACTGACTACGGAAAAGCGATTATTTCTCAGTTACAAAAATCTCTTAGTCATCCGATTTATTACGATGGTTATGTCCCCAATGGTGGTTATCATGCCGCAGGATATTGTTTTCTTTCCTGGTTAAATAACGATAAAAAATCCGCCCAAATTGCTTGGAATATTGTCGAAAAATCTCGGACAAATAGGGGCGATCGCCTCTTAGAACAAGCTCCCATTGTCGCAGGAATTGCCTTAGCTTATGACCTTTGTTATGATAATTGGGACGAGGAAAAACAGAGGAAAATCACTAATTGGTTAGCGATGGAAATTGTTAAATTAGTTAATGGAGATTCCCCAAAAAGGGGTTGGAATGCTTCTTCTTGGAGTAATTGGAATGCAAGAGCAAGAGGTGCAGCAGGTTTAGCAGCTTTAGCGATTTTGGATGAACCAAAGGAGTTTTTTCCTAATAATGAATACTATAGTCAACCTAATGATTTATGGCGATTTTTTATGACTGCTGAACGTAATATCCAACGTTATTTAACCATCGCAATTGGCGATCGGGGATTGGGTAGTGAAGGTGATTTATATACTACTGAACCTTTAGTATTGACAATTATCCCTTTTTTACAAGCTTATCGTAATGTTTTGGGACAAGATTTAGTCGCTAATTCTAAAGCTGAATGGCTATTACCCCATTATATTTTTAGGATGATTTATGAGGATGAAAACCTTATTTTTCCTGCTTATGGAAGACATAGAGCAGGTTATGGAAATACTCTATTTCCTGTGGGTTTAAATATTGTACCAGAGCAGTTTTTACCCGGTGTTTTTTGGTTTTATGATCGCAATTTAGGTTTAGGAGGCGATCGCACTTTTGGGATTAATAAATATTTTCCTCATCTGGCAATTTTTGCCTTAAAAGGTTATCCAGATTCCCTAGCCATGAAAAATCCTGCGGCAGTATTTGGAAGAGTTTTAGAAGACAAAGAAAAGGGTTTTTATGTGTTTAGAAATAACTGGCAAAATTCCGATGATTTTATAGCAAGTATTTATGCTAAAAAACAATTTTTACCTACTTCTTGGTCTTTTCCTGAAATTAATAGTTTTAGAATTTGGGGTTTAGGTGGAAAATGGGCAGATTCTGGACCTAGTGATGGTAAAATTGACAGCGAAAATGTGGTAGTTACTAATATTTCAGGAAAACAAACTGGCGAAGTTTTGTTTTTTGAAAGTTTTAAAAATGGTTCGGGTAATGTTAGTATTCTTACTAATAATTGGTTAAGAAGTTTCGCTGTTGATTATAGCAATAGTTCCGGAGCATCGGGTTTATTTGTAATTGTTGATCGCTTTAAACCTGATAATTTAGAGAAAAAATGGATTATGTACACTCAGGAAAATGTCACCATTGATGGTCAAAGTTTTTTACTTAAATCTAGTAATGGTGCTACCATGAAAGGTACTTTTATTACACCGGTAAAAATTGCTGTCGAAACTACAAAAAATGGTCACAAAATTATTGCAGAAGGTAAAAATGAATTTTTTATTGTCATGACAGTACAAAAAAAATTACCACCATCTTTAACAATGGAAGGTAATGGTTTAAATGCTTTTGTTAAGGTCGGAAAACAAACTATTTCTGTCAGTAATGAACGAATTATCTTTAGTTATTAAGCCGAAAATAGGTCATTTCAGTTATCAGTTAACCCCAACACCTAAAGGTGGTAGCTTGACATAAGGAATATTTTTATTTTCATCTCCTCTTCCGGATAAGGGGGTGAAGGGTAGATAACATTTAATCAGAAAATGCTATCTAACTAAATCTTGATTTAGATTAATTTGAGTTCTTTATTCTGACTAAATAAGATTTCATTTAATTTACCACTACGGAAACCTTCTAAATCTAAAGTAACATAAATAAAGCCAAATTCTTGAAATTTTGCTATTAATTGATCCAAGTTAGTTTTTAACACAAATTCCTTAATTTCTTCGGGGGGTAATTCGATTTTTGCGGTGTCTCCTGATGACCTTACTCTTAAGTTTTGATAGCCTAATTTTCGTAAATAAACTTCTGCTCTTCCCACTCTTTGTAATTTTGCAATGGTGATTTCTTCACCGTAGGGAAAACGGGAGCTCAAACAAGGTTGGGCTGGTTTATTCCACCAAGGTAGTGCCAATTTTTGGGAGATTTCCCTGATTTCGGCTTTAGTGATTCCCAGTTCAGCTAGTGGCGATCGCACTCCCCTTTCTTGGGCTGCTTGAATTCCGGGGCGATAATCGCCCAAGTCATCAGCATTTACGCCATCGACAATGTAGGGATAACCTCGTTTTTGGGCGATGGGTTTCAAGTTGTCATGTAGTTCACTTTTGCAAAAATAACAGCGATTAACGGGATTTGAGGTGTAATTGGGGTTATTAAGCTCATTGGTGGCGATTATCTCGTGTTTAATCCCGATTTGGGCTGCTTGTATCTGTGCATCTTCTAAATCTTCGGGTAAAAGGGAGGGAGAAACTGCGGTGATCGCCAAAGCATTTTCGCCTAAAACATCATAAGCAATTTTAGCGACTAAAGTGCTATCAATGCCTCCTGAATAGGCGATCAAAGCTTGTTTCATGTCTTGAAATAGGTTTTGTAATTGAGTTAATTTGTCCATATTATGCTCCGGATTTACTAATAGTTTAAAGCAGGGAAACTGTTTCATTCTAAAATTTTTATTTTGAAAAAGAAAGAGGAAACAGGGGAATAACCATTTTTTTTGAGAATTTCTAGCTACAAATTGAGAATTTTCTGACTTTTAATTATTATTGAAAATCAGAGAGTTAAAATTCCCCCCAATCCCCAAATACCCTAATTCCCCACCGTTTTTAACAACTGACGCATGATTCAGCCCTGATAGTTTAAAGGGGAAGATAAAGAGTGAAACAACTACCTTTTCCTAACTCCGATGACAGGGTAATATCACCTCCGTGTAATTGTGCCAATTTTCGGGATAAAACTAACCCTAAACCGGTCCCTTTATATTGTTTATGAAGGGGAGTTTGTAGTTGTACAAAAGGTTGAAAAAGTTTAGTTTGATCTTCTTTTTTGATACCAATTCCTGTATCAATAACAGAGAAAGCAATTTGTGGGATTTCTGCTGTTACTTTTAAGGTAATTGTACCAGTTTCGGTAAATTTTATGGCATTAGATAATAAATTAATTAAAATTTGTTTTAAACGACGCTGATCACATTCACAAAAGCTAATTTCAGGAGCTATTTCTAATTTTAATTCTAGCTGTTTTTCCACGGCTATTTGTTCGACAATAGCAAAGGAAGCTAAACAAATATCTTCGACGGCTATTTTTTCAATGAATAACTCCTCCTTAGTAGCATCAATTTTAGATAAATCTAATAGATCATTAAGTAATTCTAAAAGATGTTGTCCTGATTGGATAATTCCTTGGACATATTGTATTTGTTTGGAATTTAATTGTCCATAAATTTGCTCATTTAGCATTTTAGCAAAACCGAGTATTCCTGTTAATGGAGTACGTAATTCATGGGTTAAATTGGAAAATAATTCCAACTTATCTGCTTGATTTAATTTAGCGTTTTCTGTTTCTTTTTCAAGGGTTGCTATTTGTTGAGTCATTTTTTCTTTAAGATAGTTTTGATAAAGATAATAACTAAATTCTTGGGTGATTATTTCTATTAAATTAAGGTCATTTTCTGACCATTGATTATATTTATCCGCATATTGAATAGTCAAACACCCTAAGCAAATTTTGTCTCCCAATAAAGGTACTAAAAATAAATTATTAAAATCATTATTTGGCAGAATTTTTTTGATAAACTCAGGTAAATTATGATCGAATTTTTTTAAGACGATCAAGTCTCCTTTGACTAAACTTTTATAGTAAAAATTTAGTATTTGTTGCCAATTAGTTAAGCTATTTTCTTGCTGATGATTTTTTTGAGAGGAATAACTGGTTTGAATTTTATTGTTGTCATCAATAAGGTGAATTAAACATTTGGTATCTCGTAAATTTTCCTCTATTATGGAAATTGGGACTTGACAAAAATCAGATAATAAGAAAAAGTCCTTACTTTTTACTCGAAGGTGATTAATAATAAGTTGTTGTTGTATTTTTTTTTGTTGAGCAAATATTTGGATAGATTGGTAAATTGTCTGGGGAAGTTGATTTAATTTGTCTCGCAATAAATAACCACTAATTCCTGATGTGAGACATTGCAAAGCAAGTTCATCCCCTAAACTATTAGTGATTAAAATAATGGGAATATATTGAGTGAAATTAAATAACCATTTTAAGGTTTCTAAGGGAGATTTATTGAGATTAATTGACTCAGAATAATTAAAGATAATTGCGTCATATTTATTAATAATTGCCCCTAAATCAGTGATTTGGCTAGAGATGACTTCATAATTAAAGAAAAGGTGCGCTTCTGTGATGATCGATACCATGTTTTTAACATCGGCTTCTTGATCGGCTATAATTAATAAGTTAAGATACTGTTTAAAAGGGGATGTAATTTGTGACTGTTCTTTGAAAAAAAAATAGTTCATAATAATAATTAGGATAAAACATTTTGTGCTTGGCTATTTTTTTATTTAATTGATTTTAGAATTGACGACGGGAAAAAATTATAATTGTTATTGTTAATAATACTACTGTATATAAGATACCATATAAGCCATGTCCTAGTAGTTCGCTGTTACTAGGTAATAAGTTATAAACGGCTTCATTTTTTAGGTTTAAACGGGATAAATCTGGTAAAATTACATACAATGTTTCGGTAAAAATTTTAATACTTTCGTTGTTACTAATTTTTCCTAATTGTAATAAATCACGGCTAAAATTCCCCATTAAATAAACACCAAAACTTAATAAGGTTGCGAGAATTGAACTGGTAAATACGCCAAAAGTTAAGGAGATGGCAATGATTAAAGATAATTGAATTAATAAAAATAAGATAGCAATAATTAGACTATTTAAAGGGTAAGAAATGCCAGCTAAAGTCATCATAATTAAGTAAAAAGCAGTCATACTGCTGACCATAACCGTAAGAACAGCAGTTAACCCCAAATGTTTACCAATAATAAATTCTGACGCACTAATTGGTTTAGGAATTAGCACTAAAACTGTCTTTTTTTCTATTTCTTTATTAATTAAAGTTGTGCCGACAAAAATAGCAACGATCGCCCCTAAAATATCGATCGCCCCTAAACCAAAATCAAGAAATATTTTTTCATCTGTACCCACTGCTATTTCAGGTAATAAACGTTGAGCCATAATTAATAAAAGCGCAAAAAATCCCATAATATATAAGATGCGATCTCGAATTACTTCCTGAAAACCGTTAAAAGCAATAGTCCAAATTCTTACTAAATTCATATTATTTAATAATTACCAGTTAATCTTAAGTTATTTGACAGATTATAGCAAAATTTGCCCCTTTTTTGAGCCCAAATCTATTTTACAATTTTTCGAGAACAGGATACACTGCAAACAGTATTTTATTATCATGCTACCTAACAATGACAAGGAATGGAATTGGAATTAAGACTGCGCAATTGCGATCGGAACGTATCACTGGTCAACTACATATTTATGACGGTGCGGGAAAAGGCAAGTCTCAAGCAGCCTTGGGGGTGGTCTTGCGTTCCATTGGTTTGGGTATTAATTCTTCAATTCCGTCCCGGGTTTTGTTATTAAGATTTTTAAAGGGACCTGGCCGTAGTTACGATGAAGATGCCGCCATTGCTGCTCTCCAACAGGGTTTTCCCCATTTAATTGACCATGTGCGCACGGGGCGTGCTGAATATTTCGGCACAGAAGAAATTACCCGTTTCGATCACAAAGAAGCACAAAGAGGGTGGGATATTGCCAAGGGTGCGATCGCCTCTGACCTATATTCAGTGGTGGTTTTAGACGAATTAAACCCGGTTTTAGACTTAGGTTTATTAGGAGTGGAGGAAGTTGTCAAAACATTGCGGAAAAAACCGGAACACCTAGAAATAATTGTCACAGGTAGAAATGCTCCTCAAAGCTTGCTAGATTTAGCCGACTTACATTCGGAGATGAAACCTTGTCACACTCAGACTTCGGCCTTACCCGGTATCGAAATTTACACCGGTGCTGGAAAAGGCAAGTCCACCAGTGCTTTAGGAAAGGCTTTACAGGCGATTGGCAGAGGAATCAGCACCGATCAATCCCACCGTGTCTTTATTATGCAATGGTTGAAGGGTGGTACAGGTTATACGGAAGATGCGGCGATCGCAGCTTTAAAAAGCACGTACCCGAATTTAGTGGATCATTTGCGCAATGGACGCGATGCTATTGTATGGCGAGGTCAACAGCAGGAATTAGACTACATGGAAGCAGAACGGGGTTGGGAAATTGCTCAGGCTGCGATCGCCTCGGGACTTTACAAAACGGTCATTTTAGACGAATTAAACCCCACCGTTGACCTCGAATTATTGGAAGTTGATCCGATTATGCAAACCCTGATGAGAAAACCGGCGGACACAGAAGTAATCATCACTGGTCGTTGTTTTAAACCGCCAGCTTACTTCGATTTAGCGAGTGTACATTCGGAGATGATTTGTCATAAACATTATGCAGAAAGGGGTGTAGATTTAAAAAGAGGTGTAGATTTCTAGTTAGGGCTTGCTGAATAAGTGAATGAAAAAACAAACAGTTTTGATAAATTAATAAATAAAAAATAAGTATAATTTTTATTTATTAATTTTTGTCTTTTATATAAGTATTTATAATCTAAATTGGCAAAAAATCTTTGATCTTGAACAAAACCATGAAAAAGAAGATAATAACCCCTTTTTAACAGGGTGTTAAGATTCATTACTAAAAAAGCAATAGCAATTTCAGTTTCAGCGGTTTCTGATAATTTGGACATGATTTGGTTTAAACCAAATCGACGTTTTCCTTGCCCAAATTTACCCTCGATTTCATTTCTAATTCTTTCATCTCTTTGAGCTTGTTGTTTCATTTCTTTGGTAATATTTTTAGGTGGTCTTCCTAGAGGAGGGCCACTCATTCTGATACCTTTATCTTTACAGAATTTTCGATTGTTTCTATTGCGATAAATTTTGTCCACATGGACGGATTCTGGATCGAATCCTGTTAAGTCTTTATAATTTTCTATTTGGGTTTCTAACCACAAAGCTTCATTAAAATTATCCCAACTTAAATGAGATAATAAAATATAGCCATC
>JAABRE010000105.1 GCA_011391125.1 Synechococcales cyanobacterium S06 | reverse complement strand
GAAGGAGAGGAATTAGGTTTCAAAATTGAAGCCAACCTTTCAGCTGACAATGATTGGGTAAAAATGGCCAAATTAGTACCTTGGTCAGAATTTGAAGCTAATTATAGTTCAAATTTTGCACCGAGAAGGGGGCCAGCCGCCAAATCGTTTAGAATAGCCTTGGGAGCTTTAATTATTAAAGAAAAACGGGGATTAACCGACCGAGAAACAGTACAGCAAATCAGAGAAAACCCTTATCTACAATACTTTATAGGATTCACTAACTATAGTTATGAAACCCCATTTGATGCTTCAATGATGGTTCATTTTAGGAAAAGGATAAATCAAGAAACTATTAATAATATTCATAAAATAATAGTAGAAAACGAAGAATTCTCTGAAAAGGAAAATCGAGGAAAATTACTAGCGGATGCCACTTATACTCCTGCAAATATTAAATATCCCACCGATATAAATTTATTAAACTCAGTCAGAAAACAGACCGAAAAAGTAATAGATATACTTCATAAAAATCGTCAAAATCTCTTAGATAAAAAACCGAGGACTTCTCGGAACTTAGCGAGAAAAGATTATTTAACTCTCGCAAAAAAAAGAATAGTTACACAAAAAGAAAGACGTAAAGCAATCAAAAAACAATTACAATATATTAAGAGAAATTTCTCTCATATAGACCATTTAATCGAGAAAAATAATAACCTAACATGTCTGGGAAAAAGTGATTACAAAAAATTATTAGTAGCTAGAGAAATATATAGACAACAACAGGAATTATTTCAAGACAAAAAACAGAGTATTGACCACAAAATTGTGAGTTTATCACAACCTCATCTGAGGCCTATAGTGTGAGGAAAAGCGGGAAAACCAACCGAGTTCGGAGCTAAACTAGCTGCAAATTGTATTGATGGCTATATTTTATTATCTCATTTAAGTTGGGATAATGTAAATTAAGCTCTCTGGTTAGAAACCCAAATAGAAAATTATAAAGAGTTAACAGGATTCGATCCAGAATCCGTCCATGTGGACAAAATTTATCGCAACAGAAACCATCGAAAATTCTGTAAAGATAGAGGTATTAGAATGAGTAGTCCTCCCCTAGGAAGACCACCTAAAAATATTACCAAAGAAATGAAACAACAATCTCAAAGAGATGAAAGAATTAGAAATGAAATTGAAGGAAAATTTGGACATGATTTGGTTTAAACCAAATCATGTCCAAATTATCAGAAACCGCTGAAACTGAAATTGCTATTGCTTTTTTAATAATAAATCTTAACACCCTGTTAAAAAGGGGAATTACGATAAATGGTAGCTTGAGATCAGAAACATATTTTCATCTCTTCTTATTCAGTTATCAACGGTTAATAACTGAATCTTCTTCCCGTTTGATTGGGATATTTAGATTGGTTTTTTTGATTGGCATTATTTCTTCTTTGTTCGGCTTGCTTGATAAGTCTTTGTTTCAATTGTTCTTGTTGTTTTTTAGTTTGTTGTAATTGTTTTTCTCTTTCGAGCTTCATGGTTTCTAAAATAAGAGACGAAGATACTGGAGATTGAGAAGTTTCGAGCTTATTTGTCTGAAAAGAATTAGAAGTTGTTCCAGGAGGGGAAATGGCTTTTAAAAAATTTTGCCTCTGATCTGATTTTAAAGATGGAGAAGCAGTATTTTTATTAATGGAAATGGGTTTGATGGGATTACTTTTTTTACTTAAACGTAAAGACTGGTAATTATTTTGGTAATTAAAGGATTGTCGCTTACTATTAGTATTTAATTCTTTAACCGTTTGAAAATATTTATAATTTGTCTGACGAGGTGAAAATTCTTGAGATTTTAAAATATATACATTCTTTGAAAGAGGTTCTTCTTCTCCTTTAATGGCCGGTTCTTCGGTACTAACAAGACGACTAATAATTTGCTTATTATTATCTACTTGACAGACTTCATTTTGATCAAAATCATAAATACCTTTGAAAATATCACCAGCTTTGACTTGTGGTAAAAAAGATACACTAGCTGGATTTTTTTGTTCTTCTACTTGATATAGGAAAGGACAAAGAGGATTATTCGAAGCAACAAGAATGAAATTTTTGCCTAAAGATAAGAGCAAAGAATTATCATTTTTAGCGAGGTTTAAACTATCATTGAGGGCTAATTTATCATTTAATTGATCCGGCTGCTCCCATGACAAATTCGGCTCATCTTTTCTCGAAATAAGGGGCTTATTTTCACTGTATTTTAAATTAGCCGAATTAGCTGGTGTTACCAAACTTAAAATTGGTAACCAGATCAAAAGAGGTATATAGAGATATTGATTCATTTTTTCACCCATAATTGAAGGCTGATTTCAAGGTAATATTCAAAATACGACCTAATTTTATTCTAACTTAAAATAGTACAAGAAGAACTCAGAAAATTCTACCTAAATTAGCTGAAAAATAGCCTCAGAATTAACTCTGAGACTAGGTTAAATTACCTCAATTCTTACTAATTACGCACGGCTTCGAGAAGGCGAGAATAGTAAAAACGAGTGCTCGTCATTCCGTTGCGTTTCAGAGAAAATCCGTTATCTTTGAGGATGTTGATAATATCTTCTTCTTTGTGTTGATAAGCGCGGGTGGTTTTACTCGGTCCAGGGAATAATTCACCGATTTTCTTTAACAGTGTTAAATAAAAGGTTTTCGGAGCAAAACTGATGATTAAACGGGTTGTTGCTAAAGATGCCAAATGGGCAATCATTTTCGCCGCATCTTCCGTCGGATAATGGATCAAAACGTCCAAACAAATAACCGTATGAAATGACCCTGTAACTGATTCTAGGTCAGAAACGGCAAAAGTGAGGTTACTCTGGTTTACAAGGGCTTTACTTGCCTTTTCCCTAGCTTCTTGGACCATTTTTTCGGATATGTCACTAGCGTAAATTGTAGCTCCTTTTTGCGACAAGGGAATGCTGAGACTACCAACACCACAACCCGCATCACAAACGGTTAAATTCATTAAATTAGCGTCATCTTTGAGCCATCCTTTTACCAATTTGCCATCATCTGCCAACCAGTCGATCACCTTATCAATGGTTTGTTGATGACCAATCCTAATGTCCTTTTGTACCTTATTGATCTCGTCGGTTTCCCCATAAATTTTGCGCCAGCGATCAAATCCGGTCGCATTGAAATAATTTTTTACTATAGTCTTATCGTCAGCTGAGTTGGTCATAAAAGGAGTTAATCAAATTTTTTCAGAATTACTAATTGACATTATATCTTGTGAGTGCAATTAATAGTAATTTTCTTAATTAGATGACAATTTTCAGATAAATTGGCCAATTAAATTAAGTTATTATTACCGATAATTTCAGGTTTAATTTTACTCTAATTCCGGGAGCAAATCTGATTCATATTTTTCTATGAAAATATCAATTATTATGAGCTTTATTTTCGCCAATTTTATCAATTAATTGACTAAATTTTGAGATTATGCTTCTGTAGTAGGTACAAAAATTTTAGTTTTGATAATTTATTTTAAGTTAAGAATTGACCTAAATTTTATAGCATTTTCTGATTAAGTGTTATATACCCTCACCCCCTAACCCCCTCATCCCAAAGGGAGAGGGGGAAAAAAGAAGCAAAATATCAACTAAAAATACTATATTCATTTTAAACTTGTTTTTAGCTCAGTAAAGGTGAGCAATTTACTTAAATATGCGGCTCAAATTAATAACTGTATTAATTGCCACCTTTCGATTAAACTTAATAAGTTTAATTGTTATTTAACTAACTACAGTTAATTTACCAAATTCGATTAAATCAGCTTTGTTTTTAACCACGATTTCCACATCACGGCCTAATTTATTTAAGAATCTAATTAAAGTTTCTGTCGAAAAAAGAAGTATATTCCCTTCGAGTAAATCTAATAAAATAGACTTTTCAATTCCTAATAATTCTGCTGTTTTTTCTTGGCTCAAATTATGTTGTTCAATCCATAAACTAATCTGTCTAACTAATTCAGCTTTTGCTAACATTTCATCTGGATTATCAAAACCTAAATCAGCAAAAACATTGCCACAACTTCTATAAATTTCTTCTGTCATAATTTTACCTCTAATTTAATTAGAGAATTTGAGGAATTGATTTAGCTGGTTGAAACCCTAACGAATAAATTTTTAAAGGTATTTCTCTATTTAATGCAATGATTGATCCATTTTTTAAATTATCAGGAATATCACCTTTAAAAGATAAATATTTAGTTTCTTGATCTGATTTTTTTGAAGTTTCTATAACCTCAAATAATGATAATTGTTTAAGCATAATTTATTATTCTTTTTGTTTTTAAACAGTAATTCTTTTACTCGGTAAAGGAATATCTTTTTTGCCACTATTGTAAACTGTTTCCAGCCACAATTCTCTCGCCTCATTAATATTTTCTAATACTTCTTCTAAAGTATCTCCTTGAGTCATACATCCGGGTAAATCAGGAATTAAAATAGTATAACCTCCTTCTTCTTCAGGATAAACAGACATGGGATATTTTAAGGATAAATAATAGTCTAAAGATTTAGTTATTTGCTTTTTATTTGTCATTTTCCCAAGACTCCAAATTTAATATTTTAACAATTTCATCCACATAAGTTCTTTTTACTTTTTGACCTGCTTTTTTTGGTACAATAATAACTTCTCCTTTTTCATTTTCAAAACAATGATGACTCCCTTTTGAACGAATTTCTTTAAAATTAAATGTTTCTAAAAGAGTTTTAACTTCTTCAAAACGAAAGGAGGACGAGATAGAAATTTTTTAATTAATTTACTTATTTTACTCATTAATACTCATATAAAATTCAAAAGAATGATCAATTTACTTAAATATTCGGGTTAAATTAATAATTAAATTAATTGCCTACCTTCCTAACTGATTATCTTTATATGGTAGCAAAAAAAAACGATTATTCTGTGATATTTCTGACATGGCTTTTGAGATATCATTTATCTCAGATAATGGTGTAGAGACGTTGCATGCAACGTCTCTACATTGATCATCTGCTACATTTCTAAATGGAAATGTCTAACAATCCTAGTCTATCCCTTCAATCTTATCTTCCACCTCCTGGTACAATTGCTGTAACCTTTCAATATTTTCGTCGGAGGTTTCCCAATAACCACGACCGTTAACTTCAAGTAATGTGCCAACCATACGACGGAAACTGTTGGGGTTCAAGTCCATTAACCGTTTACACATTTCGGCATCTTTGATGAACGTTGAATTGGTATCCTCATAAACCCAGTTATCTACGGCATCTGCGGTAGCAGACCAGCCCATAGTGTTCACCAAACGCTTAGATAATTCCCGTACACCTTCATAACCATGGGACAACATACCCTCATACCACTTAGGGTTAAGGAGCTTAGTACGGGTGTCTAAACGCACTGTTTCTGATAAAGTCCGCACTTGTGCATTCGCGGTGGTGGTATCGGCAATAAACGCGGTGGGTTTTTTGCCATCATCTCGCAAACTGGCCACCACTTTGGTGGGATCTGAGTCAAAGTAGTGGGAAACGTCAGTTAAGCTGATTTCCGAGGAATCCAAGTTTTGGAAGGTCATATCGGCAGTTTTCAGCGCTTTTTCAAAGATGGCGCGACTTTCGTTCATCACCCCCGGATTATCGGAATTGAACGCAAATGATTTACGATTCAGGTACATTTCTCGCAATTCCTGCTCCTCTTCCCAGCTACTATTTTCCACTGCTAAGTTAACGTTGGAGGAGTAACTTCCCGAAGCATTTGAGAAAATTCGAGTTGCTGCTTGACGCAGATTAACGCCCATTTCTTCAGCTTGGGCGATGGCGTGTTTGCGCACAAAGTTCATCTCGACTGGTTCGTCAGCTTCGGCGGCCATTTTCACGGCTTGATCAAGCAGGTTCATTTGATTAATGAACAAGTCGCGGAAAACACCGGAGCAGTTAACTACTACGTCAACTCTTGGTCTTCCTAATTCTTCCAAGGAAAGTAACTCTAGTTTGTTGACTCTTCCCAATGCGTCAGGTACGGGTTTTACGCCAACCATCCACATAATTTGTGCTAAAGATTCACCATAAGTCTTGATGTTGTCTGTTCCCCACAACACACAAGCGATGGTTTCGGGATATTGACCGTTATTATCTAACTTTTGACGAGCGAGAAGGCGATCGACGACAATTTTCGCGGACTTAACTGCTGCTAAAGTAGGGATAGATTGGGGGTCCAATGCGTGAATATTCTTACCGGTGGGCAATACGTCAGGGTTGCGGATGGGATCGCCACCTGGTCCAGGTAAGACGTATTCGCCTTCTAACGCTTTGAGTAATCCACCTAACTCGTTATCGGCGCAAATTTGCTCTAAACAGAACTCTAAATATTCAAAAAGCGGTTTTAATGCGTCAGTATCGACGTTTTTGTAACCAAATTCATGTAATTTAGCCACCCAAGGCGCTTTTTTGCCCATGTTAAAGAAGTTCAACTTTGACACGAGGTTTACTCGTCCGTCGGCGTTTACCTGTTCTTCGACTAAAGAATGAACTGCTGCGCGACAAGCTTCGGTAATATTTTGCAACAATTCTACGTCTTTTAAAACGCCTTTGTCACTGTTTTTGTAAATTTCGTTAATGTCGCGATAGACACTATTGGCAATAATTCGAGGTAAGGATAAGAGTTTTTCCTCCTCTCTGTCTAAACTTGCGATGTTAACCAAGGTGGCGATCGCCTCTTCAGCACTTGGAGGTTTACCAATGACGTGAAGACCACAGGGTAAAAGACGCGACTCAATTTCCATTAATTTGCGATAGACAATCCCGACAATATTATCGCGCTCTAATTGGCTTAATTCGTGAGCAGGAGTTTCGGGGAATTGGATGTCTTTGTCTAAATTGCACAGACGAGCTTGCTCAATGATTGTATCAACAATTTGAACACCACGTCCGCTACCTTTCAAGGTTTGGTAGGAAGCAATTAATTCGCTTAATTCCTTTAAACCCTTATATAAACCGGCATTTTCCGCGGGAGGAGTTAAATAGGAAATGGTTGCAGCATAACTACGACGTTTGGCGATGGTTGCTTCGGAAGGGTTATTGGCAGCGTAGTAATAAACATTGGGAATATTGCCGATTAAAGTATCAGGATAGCATTCGCCAGACATCCCCATTTGTTTACCAGGCATAAATTCCAAGGAGCCGTGTGTGCCAAAATGTAACACAGCATCAGTTTGCCAAATTTTTTCTAAGTAGGTATAGTAGGCTGCAAAACCATGGTGGGGACTTGCTGAACGCGAGAACAATAAACGCATGGGGTCCCCTTCATAACCAAAGGTAGGTTGTACCCCAATGAAGAGGTTACCGAAGTGTTTACCGTAAATTAAGAGGTTTTGACCGTCACTGTTTAAATGTCCGGGTGGTTTACCCCAATTTTCCTCTAATCTTTCAGAATAGGGCGTTAACCGCTCATATTCTTCCACACTCATGCGATAGGCTACGTTTAAGCTAGGACTTGCATATTGCGCTTGTGCGTCATGGATGATTAATTCCATTAATTCCGTCGCAGTTTCGGGAATGTTATCAATATCATAGCCGTTTTGCTGCATTCCTTTCATTACTTCGTGAATTGAGCCGAAAACGTCTAAATAGGCCGCAGTGCCAATGTTACCTTTGTCGGGAGGGAAACTGAAAATTGTAATCGCTAATTTTTTGGTTAATTTGGGTTTTTTACGCAGATTAGCCCATTTTAAGGCACGAGTGGCGATCGCTTCAATCCGGTCTTGTAAAGCAACGGCTTTTCCAGTCGCTCCATCACGTCCTGATAAAATAATAGGCTCAATTGCGCCATCTAATTCAGGAATCGCAATTTGTAACGCAACTTGAATGGGATGTAGGCCTAATTCACTATTTTCCCATTCTTGGGTAGTTTGGAAAACTAAGGGTAAAGCTACCATATAAGGGCGATTTAACCGTTTTAAAGAGTCTATCGCTTTGGGGTGATCTTGTCGAGCTGGTCCGCCAACTAATGCAAAACCCGTCAAGGAGACCACAATATCTACAATGGCTAAAGGCTCAATACGACCAGTTCCCCCTTTACTAAGGGGGGTTAGGGGGGATTCCCAGAAATATTTATCGACTGGTTTAGAGAAGTCCAAACCTCCCGCAAAAACAGGGATAACTCTAGCGCCATTGTATTCTAACTCCTGTACCATGGCCACATAATGGGCATCGTCTCCCGTGACTAAGTGGGTACGTTGCAAAACTAACCCAACACAAGGAGCAAGGGGGTCCTTTAAGTCTTCTGAAATGTCATCTCGGTGGTTATACCAGTTTAAATATTCTTTGACATCTTCAAACATTTTCGCTGCTAAAGGGTGCCAAATGCCCATGTCAGGATAGACTACAGGTTCTGCATAATTGGCATTTTTTCCTTTATTTAAGTCTTTGAATACATATTTGTCCGCTAACATCAAGAGGAAGTTTTCAATATTCTCCGGTGAACCTCCTAACCAATATTGAAAGCTCAACATGAAGTTTCTGGCATCTTGCGCTTTATCCATGGGTAAATATTTCAATACCTGGGGTAAGGTCCGCAATAGCTTTAACATCGCATCTTGGAATGAGGCGCCGGAATTTTCCTTGCGTTTTTTCATGAAAGAGGCGATCGCACTTTTAGATTGGCCTAATTGGGCCATGCTAAAGGTTCCCATCTTATTTAAACGCATAACTTGCGGCATGGAGGGAAAAACTACCGCCACATCTAATTTATCTTTATGGGGTTCCACTGCGGCGACTACTTTATCGGCCAAGTCTTCAATGAAAATTAAGGAAGCGATAAAAATATTGGCTGAAGCTACATCACGCTTAAAATCTTCATAGTTATCAGGATCCCGCAATTCTTCGATTAAATAACCATTAATTTCGATGGCTAAATTGGGGTTATTTTTATTGATTTGGCTTACTGCTGTAGATAGAGAACTCTGATATTGAGGCTCTAATAATACATATACTACCTTAAGTAACGAACGCCCATTAAGACTATCTGGTTCTAAATGTCGAATTGTAGATTTGACCTGAGTGAACATAAATTGTTTTTCTCCTTGATTTTTGATCGGTTTGACCCGATTAATCTTTTATTAAAAACGGCCTCTTTACATTTTGTATCAAAAAAAGTGCGATTATCTCTCTATTTGACACAATTCTATATAAATTATCAATGATTCCGTTACATATCTTAACAAATAGTAAATTAATTGCTCATAATTTTTGTTACAAATCTTTACATTTAAACTATTGACAAATTCTTTATTTTGTGTATAAGAATGTAGTTAGTTTTATTAAAACAAAATAGAGTTAATAGTAGAATTTTTTAGGTGATTATAGAGGTATGAAAAAGTTAACCGAACATAGTATTAATATTCATCCTGATATTTGCAATGGGCGACCAATTATCGCGGGCACTCGAATTCCTGTACAAACAATAATCGAGTTTTTGGGTGCTGGTGATTCTATGGAAGAAGTCCTTGAAGAATATCCCTCTCTAAGAAAAGAAGATATTTATGCTTGTATTCAGTTTGCGGCCAAGTTGATGGCAAATCATTATGAAGTGAGAAAAGTGGCCTGAATGGTTTTTTGTTTGATGAGAACTTACCTGCTCAAATTCAATTTACGCCATCTTTACCCATCATTCATGTTTCGGTTTTAGGTACAAGTCTATTTAACATTTATGGCAGTTTTTGAAAACCGGCTTGCACAAAATGATGATCTAAAGTTAAAGCGGTAGAAATTTGACGATTTTCCATTACTACAAATGAGATACAATCTGTCAGAGAATAGGATTTATCTCCATATTTTTGAAAATAGTTCCAACCTTGTCTAAATAATTTTTGATCAATTTCCACTAATTCAATATCTGAACTTGTGATTAAACGATTACCAATTTCTACGGCTTTATAATGCAAATTGCGAGTATTTAAAAATGTTATTACCTCATCAAGTATATAGGTGGTACTGATAAGAAAAGGCTGAGAAATTGCCAGTTTTATCCAGCTTTCTAAAACTATTTGATAATTACTATCTATTTTTATTTCCAAAGCTAAAATATAACTGGTATCTAAAAAATAACTATTTTTCATGGTTGATAAATATATTTATCATGGTTAATAGAAGCATCGGTAATATCACATTCCACCGGATTTTTACCTAAATCCCAAATGGAC
The DNA here is from genome assembly GCA_011391125.1 of Synechococcales cyanobacterium S06. GTDB lineage: Bacteria > Cyanobacteriota > Cyanobacteriia > Cyanobacteriales > JAABRE01 > JAABRE01. The sequence continues at coordinate 2,109 of JAABRE010000105.1, read as the reverse complement.
ATATTACTATTATTAACAATGGTAATAATTATTTGATCTTCTGCTTTTGTTATTTCAACTTCTTCGCTATTTCCTAACAATTCTTTAGGAATTAAAACTCCGCTTTCTGTTACTTTTAATTTCATAAGTTAACCTCTTTTTTTTACTAAAATATTAATACTTAGTGCTACTTGAATGCCAAAAACATTATGATTGGTGGTTTTTTCTCACATTCCCTCCTCAGTCTAACACATATTATAAAAACAGGGCAGGAAACGCAAAGCAAAAACATCTGACTATGACAACAAATATTCCCTCAATTCTGATACTAATTTCACAGTTTCGACACTCACTGTGACAATTTTTTGGATTAATTTAACGATATACATTTCGTCTTCTAAACGGTTAGGATCATTAATAATTCCACTACGTTTTTCGGTTTTAATTTGATACTGATCAATTATCCAATCTAAGGCACTTTTATTGCCTAATTTATATTGCCAAACTTCGGAAGGAATCCCTTTTAAGGTTAGGTAATCGTTGTAAATTATTTCGGTTTTATCCTTGCTTAATTTCATTTTTTCTACTCGCAAATTAACGGGAATATCGGGGTTTTCAATTAATTTTAATTTATACTCTTTTTGCTGCTCATAATTAACATGAATTTGCGCTAATTTTTCCCCAATTTGACTAATTTCTTTAAACCAAATCTCCCCTCCCCCTGTGGGAGAGGGGTTGGGGGTGAGGGTCTTCAAATTTTGACCTCCCCCTATAAGTGAGGGGTAAGGAGTTAAAAAGGGGATTCTTGGTAATTCTCGTTTTAAATTGGCAGCATATTTACGACGATATTCGGGGTGATGCAATATACCGTAAACATAGTAAAATATGTCCCATTTGCTAATAGTTTGATCCTGATAAAATTGCCGAAATTCCTGTAAAGAATAATCGGTTATATTTTCCCTTTTATTACTTCCATCTTTATCATAAATATAATAAGGAAAACATTGAGTTGGTCTTCCTCCTACATCACAACAAGCAATATTTTTAGTTATTTGAACAACAAAAGGTATTTGTGAATGATTAGTAACAGCTATAATTAAATTTTCTTGTTCAGTTTTATAGGTAGGTAACATAATAGGAAATAAATATCTAGCATCTATAATATATCGATCAAAATAAAGAAAACTTTTAACATAAGGGCGATAAATAGATTCTCTTATACAACTTTGATCTAAAACAATTTCTCTATTTCTTTGAAAATGACCTTTAAGAAAATTACTCCAGCTTATTTTTGTATCATCATTAGTTAAAAAATCATCAATTTTTATTGATTCACGTTTATGCTTAATATATCTTGTTAAATCATAATTATAATTATCTATCATTTTATTGATATTATCTAATAATTTTTTATGATTAAAATTATAGACCCAAGCATCTCTACTGGTCATTACACCTCTACCATATTGATGAAATATAGTTTTTGCATCTTCAATATTTCCTGATTTTGAGTCTTTATTACCTATAGAAATAAAACTATCAAAATCTTCTTCTAAATCATCTGTTAACCATGTATATTTACTATTAGGTTTGATTAATTGCCATGGTAAATTATATATTTGTTCAGCGTCATTAATAAGCTTAAATTTTTCTTCTCTGGTTGCTTTCCAATCTACACCATAATAAAATATTTGATGAGATTTATCTCCTTTATTTTTGATCAGAAAGGTAATAGAAATACCTACCATTGATCCTAAACCAAAAACTGTATTTTTTTCACCGATAGGAATACCTTCTCTCATGGAATCTTTGCGCACATTTCCTTTTAAATCTAAGACATATACTTGGTTAAAATCTTGCCCTAAATGCTTTCTCATCCCATCAAAAGCAATACTATCAATAAAGCTATTATTGGTGACAAAACAAACGATTCCTTCATCTCCAATTCTATCACTAGCAAAGCGAAAAGCTTTCACATAAACATCAGATAAGGAATTTTTATTCGTAGCTTTTGAATCCTTTGAATAGGTCTCTTTAACTCGTTTATCTATGTGTTCATATTTGCGGTTTTTATTATTATCATTTTCATTAATTTGTCCCACATTATAGGGAGGATTCCCGATAATTACA
>JAABRE010000104.1 GCA_011391125.1 Synechococcales cyanobacterium S06 | reverse complement strand
ATTTTTGCCTGAATATAGCCCTGACTATAACTTAATTGAATTGGTATGGCATTCAGCGAAAGAGCATATTGCTAATCGTCTTTTTACATCTATTGAAGACTTAGAATTTTTGTTACATAGACTTTTAAATGAAGGAGAATTAATTATTAAGTGGGAACGTAAACTTAAAAATAAAGGTAATTCTGTTAATGTCGTTTAAATGCGTAACAGCTTATTAAGCAGTATACCACCGGCGGTTTTTTATGATGGGGAACAATATTTAATTCAAAAATATGGTATTGCTTTAGCTCCTAGTTTACAATTAATTGATCCCCAGCCTTTAAAACAAGCTAAAATAGATGTTTTATTAGCGGGAATAAGTGCTTCAGTACAAAATTTGTCAGCTCTCCCCGGAGTGGAAATTGAATTAAATAATATTCAAAAAGAAATTGGTCCAGAAACGGTTTTACTTAATAATAATTTTACCGAAGTTAGCTTCACTTCAGAAATCAAAAAAACCCCCTATCAAATAGTACATTTAGCCACCCATGGTGAGTTTGGAAATAACCCAGAAAATACTTGGATTTTAGCTTTTGATGATAAAATTAATGTCAATGAATTGAGTAATTTATTACACTCTGATGAAAAAACCAGAGCCACTATTGAATTATTAGTCTTAAGAGCTTGCAAAACTGCCGTGGGTGATGATCGCGCCGTCCTAGGTTTAGCGGGAGTAGCCGTAAAAGCAGGAGCACGTAGCACTTTAGCTTCTTCATGGTACATGAGTGATGAAGCAACCACTGTGTTGATGAGCAATTTTTATCGCGAATTAGCTCAAGGTAATCTTAATAAATCGGAGGCTTTTCGTCGCGCTCAACTGGCAATAATCACCAATGAAAAATACAGCCATCCTTATTTTTGGTCCGCTTTTGTGTTAGTAGGAAATTGGTTATAATTATGAAAATAAAAATTAATTATAGAGTAAATTAATGACAACATATTTTTTTGTTATAATTTCGGTATTGTTTCGATTAATTAATTTTTCTTAAAAAACTGTAAAAAATGTTGACAATTGACCAAGAATGTGCTATAAAAACACCGATTTTAACCACAGATTTAGCCATAGTTGGCGGCGGCATTGCAGGTTTGACCCTTGCTTCCGCCTTGGCGAAAGCAGGCCTGAAAATAGTTATAATTGAAAGTCAAACCCAAGCGCAGGCTGCTTCAAAACGGCAAGCTTATGCGTTATCAGTCATGTCAGGGCGAATTTTCGAGGGAATTGGCGTTTGGGGACGCATTTTGCCTAATATCGGTAAATTTCGGCAGATTAAGCTATCAGATGCCGATTATCCCCAGATTGTCGAGTTTGAAACCGCCGATTTAAAAACTGAATATTTAGGATATGTTGGTGAACATTACGCCGTTGCCACCGTTTTACAGGATTTTTTAAACGACTGTCCCCAGGTCAGTTGGTTATGTCAGGGGGAGGTATTGAATGTTGATTATGGACTAAATTCGGCGAAAATTGCCGTAAAACTGGGGGAAACCACCCATTTTGTCGAAACTAAACTGGTGATCGGTGCAGACGGCGCAAAATCGAAAATTCGGGAGTGGGCAAATATTGCAACTCAAGGTTGGAAATATTGGCAATCCTGCGTTGCTTTTACGATAAAACACACTGCACCCCGTAACGATATTGCCTTTGAGCGTTTTTGGTATTCTGGTCCCATGGGAGTGTTGCCTTTACCAGACAACCGTTGTCAAATTGTTTGGACTGCTCCCCACGAAGATGCACAAAATTTACAAAACATATCTGAAACGGAATTTATTGAGAAATTAAAAGTAAGATTAGGAGGAGTTTTAGGAGACTTTCAGTTAGTAAATTCTCGGCTTTTATTCCCGGTACAATTAATGCAAAGTAAGCAATATATTAAACCTAGATTAGCATTGATTGGGGATGCTGCCCATTGTTGTCATCCTTTAGGTGGCCAAGGTTTAAACTTAGGTATTCGAGACGCAGCAGCTTTAGCTGAAGTTTTGTCACAAGCATATATGAAAGGTGAAGATATTGGTAACATTAATGTGCTGAAAAAATACGAGAATTGGCGTAAGTTAGAAAACTGGACAATTTTAGGTTTTGTCGATATTTTAGATCGGGTTTTTTCTAATAATTTTTGGCCCGTTGTTATTAGTCGTCGTTTTGGTATTCTTTTAATGAAAAATGTTCACTTTTTGAAAGTCCAAATATTACAATTAATGACTGGTTTAAAAGGCCGTTTTGCTAAGTTGGCTCAAAGTTAAAATTTAAGGTTTGGTGTTGGGCTTAAGCCCAACTCTTAAGATAGCGCTAAAGCGCAACAACGAACCTTTTTTATATTAAAAAATATGGCAATAAATTCTGTGGAAATTACTCGAATAATTACGGATTATATTCATAGTAACTCGGCGAAAAGAATTACTTTTGCTGAGTATATGGATTTGGCTTTATATCACTCTGAATATGGCTATTATTCCTCTGATAAGGTGGAAATTGGCAGTCAAGGTGATTTTTTCACCTCGTCTTCTTTGGGTACAGATTATGGAGAATTATTGGTTGAACAATTTATCGGTATATGGCAAATTATGGGTAAACCTAACCACTTTGATTTAGTGGAAATGGGAGCAGGTTTAGGTTTTTTAGCTCAGGATATTTTGAGTTTTTTACAAGTAAAATATCCTGACTTTTTTCAGGTTATTAATTACATTATTATCGAAAAATCTCCTACTTTAATTAATAAACAGCAAGAGTTATTAGTTAATTTTGTTAATAAGATTTGTTGGCAAGGTTGGGATAAAATTAAGTCAAAGTCCCTGGTAGGTTGCTGTTTTTCTAATGAGTTAATTGACGCTTTTCCTGTGCATAAAGTTACCATAAAAAATGGGGAGTTAAAGGAAGTTTATGTCACGGTTTCTGAGTCTGGTTTTAGGGAAATTGTCGATGATATTTCCACTGATAAGTTAACAGAATATTTTAATTTAGTTAAGGTTAATTTCCCGAATGAAACTTACTCCGAAGGTTATCAAACTGAGGTAAATTTAGCTGCTTTAGATTGGTTAAATCTGGTGAATGATAAGCTGAAAATGGGCTATATTTTAACCATTGATTATGGTTATTCTGCGATTAAATATTATCACCCTCAACGTTATCAAGGTACTTTAAAATGTTATTATCAACACCGTCACCATGATAATCCTTATCTTAATATTGGTTGTCAAGATATAACAAGTCATGTGGATTTTACCGCGTTGCAAAATTACGGCAATCTCCTTGGTTTAACTAATATTGGATATACCCAGCAAGCTATGTTTTTGATGGCTTTAGGTTTGGGCGATCGCCTTGATCAACTGCGTAATAATACCTATAATTTCCAAGAACTTTTAGCGCGTCGTGATGCTTTACATCAATTAATTGATCCCACAGGTTTAGGAGGTTTTGGAGTTTTAATTCAAGGAAAAAATGCCCCAGAAAATGTTATTTTAAAAGGGTTTAATTTCAGTTAAAATGTAGGGTGTGTTAAAGAAATGTAACGCACCATTATTATAATATTATTTCGGTGGGTTACTACGATCTAAATAGTTAAAAATGTAGGGTGTGTTAAGGAAATGTAACGCACCATTATTATAATATTATTTCGGTGGGTTACGCTATCGCTAACCCACCCTACGATATAATCTAAAAAAATGTCAGAAATATATACCACAGTAATATTAGCAATGAGTGCCGATGGGAAAATAACAGATTACCAAAATTCTGCCGCTCGTTTTGGTTCAAAAAATGACAAAAATCACTTAGAAAAACAGATTTCTTTAAGTGATGCAGTAATTTTTGGTGCTAATACTTTGCGTAGTTATGGGACAACTTTAACCATCAAAAATCAGGAACTTTTAAACCTCAGAAATGAGCAAAATAAACCTTTACAACCTGTTAATATTATCTGCTCAAATTCGGGTAAAATTAATCCCGAATTGCGCTTTTTTTCCCAAGATGTTCCTCGTTGGTTAATAACAAGTTTAGAAGGTGGTAAAGTTTGGCAAAATACTAATTATTTTGACCAGATTTTTATTATTAATAGTTGGTTCGATATTTTTGCTCAATTTAAACAGTTAGGAATCAAAAAAATGGCTATTTTAGGAGGAGGAGAATTAGTGGCAACTTTGTTAGAATTAAATTTAATCAATGAATTTTGGTTAACCATTTGTCCTTTAATTTTAGGCGGAAAAAATACACCTACTTTAGTGGAAGGTAATGGTTTTTTACAGGAGCAATCAAAACGTTTAAAATTAATAGATATTGTCAGAATTGAAGATGAAATATTTTTAAATTATCGTGTTATCTTGCCATAATTTATCATCATAATCCCCCCTAACCCCCCTTGTTAAAGGGGGAATAAGAAAAAAGTCTCCCTTTTTTTAGGGGAATCAAAAATAATTGACCAGAAAAAAGGTTTCAAGTCTCCCCCTTGCTCGGAGATGAAAATAAAAAGATTCCTGATTTCAAGCTACCACCTTTAGGTGGTAGTAACTGTTAACTGATAACTGATAACTGGTAACTGAAATGACCGCTATAATGTTTTAATGTGAAGCAGTGAATTTAACATAAATGAGGAGTCTTAATTAAACTGTGTTTGTCCTCAATGGTTACGAATATTTCTTGGGTTTTTTGCTCGTCAGCAGTCTAGTACCTATTTTAGCCCTGACCGCGTCGAAATTGTTGCGCCCTAGTGGAGGTGGTCCCGAAAGACGCACTACCTATGAGTCTGGTATGGAACCCATCGGCGGTGCTTGGATTCAGTTCAACATTCGCTATTATATGTTTGCTCTCGTTTTCGTGGTTTTTGATGTGGAAACCGTGTTTTTATACCCTTGGGCTGTGGCTTTTAGTCGCCTAGGTCTATTAGCATTTGTGGAAGCGCTAATTTTTATCGCCATTCTGGTGTTGGCCCTCGTTTATGCTTGGAGAAAAGGAGCTCTTGAATGGTCATGAATCAAACTTTTGCCGAACAACAAACTGAAAAAATCCTCAATCCCATGGCTCGCTCTCAGGTGACTCAGGATTTGTCAGAAAACATCATTTTAACTACTGTTGATGACCTCCATAACTGGGCGAGATTATCTAGTCTTTGGCCTTTGTTATATGGTACGGCCTGCTGTTTCATCGAATTTGCGGCTTTAATTGGCTCGCGGTTCGATTTTGATCGTTTTGGACTCGTACCTCGTTCTAGCCCCCGCCAAGCCGATTTAATTATCGTTGCTGGCACGGTTACGATGAAGATGGCCCCCGCTTTGGTCCGTCTTTATGAGGAAATGCCCGAACCTAAATATGTGATCGCCATGGGTGCTTGTACCATTACTGGTGGTATGTTCAGCGCCGATTCCACCACTGCGGTTAGGGGTGTTGATAAGTTGATTCCTGTTGACCTTTATATTCCGGGTTGTCCTCCCCGTCCAGAAGCGATTTTTGATGCGATCATAAAATTGCGCAAAAAAGTGGCGAATGAGGCAATCCAAGAACGGGCTGCTAAAACCGAACAGAGTCACCGCTACTATAGCACAACCCATAAAATGAAGTTGGTTGACCCGATTTTAGATGGCAAATATCTGCAAAATCTTTCCCGTCAAGCTCCACCAGCAGAATTGATGGCAGCATCCGGCATTGATTTAGATGCCCAATTAAAAGTGACGGAAAAAGAGGAGGTAAGTCGTGACTGAAGCAAATCTTGAAACTACCGCCCTAGTTGAAGCGGGTAAGGTTTCTAGTTGGTTAACGGAACAGGGTTTTGAAAACCAACCTTTAGCTCCTGATCATCTCGGCATTGAGTTAATCAAGGTTGAACCGAATGAGCTGTTGGCCGTGTCTGCGGCGTTGCTGGAGGAAGGTTATAATTACCTGCAATGTCAAGGTGCGTATGACTTGGGTCCTGGTAAGGAATTAGTGAGCTTTTATCATTTACTCAAGATTAGTGACAATGCGGAATGTCTCGGAGAAATTCGTTTAAAGGTCTTTTTACCACGAGATAACCCCAAAGTTGCTTCTGTGTATTGGATTTGGAAAGCGGCGGACTGGCAGGAGCGCGAATGCTACGATATGTATGGCATTATCTATGAAGGTCATCCTAATTTAAAACGCATTTTAATGCCCGAAGATTGGATTGGTTGGCCCCTTAGAAAAGATTACGTTTCTCCCGATTTTTACGAGTTACAAGACGCTTATTAAATAATAAATCCGATTTCTTCAAATTGGTAGGCCGTGCAGTATGGGTATTAATCTGGTAAAAAAACCCTTAATTAATTGTCCATACTGCCCACCACCACAGTTAGAGGTGGGCAATGGTGATTCAAAATTTCAAATTTATCCCTAGATTAATCGCACCATTACCCACCCTACAAACTATTCGACATCTGCGTAAATTAGTGTAGAGACGTTGCAGGCAACGTCTCTATACTGGTTTGATGACGATCAAATATAAATTTATGGGGATGTTTATTAGAAATCCTCTGTTGTATAATTACCCATTGTGCCAGAGGCAGCTTCGTTATCGCGTTTTGAACCCAATAAATCGAGTCTGTCCACTTTAATCACGGGTTTTGAACGATTTGTCCCCGTACTGCGATCCTGCCAAGTTTCAATTTTTAAAGCCCCCTGAATGCCAATTAAACTACCTTTCTTGACATAATTAGCAGCCACCTCCGCAGTCTTACCCCAGATCTCTAAATTAAACCAATCTGGTTGATCATTCTTAGTGGGACGATTCACCGCTAAAGTAAGTTTGCAAACAACGCTCCCTGACTCAAAATATTTGACATCAGGATCACCACCCACACGACCGACTAAATTAACTGCATTTAAGTTCATAAAATTATCCCTTTTTGATTCCTTTTAAGTGTAGCAAATAATCAAAAAAATAGCGACCAGCCGAATCTTTTAAGTTAAAATCAGAATACTTAAGTATTTATCACTAAAACAATTTGAAAATACTAGACTTAACCCCATAAACATAATACAATCCACATAAATAATAGATATATTTATTCACTGCTCGTAAATCTAGTATTTTCCAGTAATAACTGTAAAATAAGAGCAGTTGCAGTCTAAGTCTTTCGAGGACTACGTTAGATAAGTCATCAGACCCGAGAATGACCGCCAGTTCTAGGCTCTCTGTTTAAACATTAAATAAGTCCGACTAGACGGCCGTGTGTTTGGAATGACAAGCTTTTCTAACATTGACGAGGCAAACATTACCCGTGAGAACGGAGATTAAAAATAATAGTACCGAGGCTTTGCTTTGGTACCATTATTTTTATAACAACTACCAATACATAAGGCGGACTGGATATTTGGTAATTAGCTGTCCTTTAATCTTGGCGTTGAATGACAGTTGAAACCAGAAATTACCAGTAAAAGTGGTATCTAGTCATAGCGAATGAATTTTTTTAAATTAGTGGTTTGGGGGTAAAAAAACAGGTGGCAGGCTTTTTTGGTCGTCTTTTTGGGCGTTTTGCCCTATCAAAGGATATTGGTATAGATTTAGGTACGGCCAACACGTTGATCTATGTCTCAGGTAAGGGGATTGTGTTGCAAGAACCTTCAGTGGTGGCCATCGACAGGGAGGAAAAAATTCCTTTGGCTGTGGGTCTCGAAGCACAAAAAATGTTAGGCCGTACTCCTGATAATATTATTGCTTTACGGCCTTTACGAGATGGAGTCATCGCCGATTTTGAAAGTGCGGAAATGATGCTCAAGGAATTTATTAAACGGGTTCATGAAGGCAATCCCTTGGTTTCACCCCGTATTGTCATCGGTATCCCCAGCGGGATTACCGGAGTTGAACGTCGCGCCGTGATGGAGGCTGCAATGTCCTCGGGAGCTAGTGAAGTCTTCTTGATTGAAGAACCAGTCGCAGCGGCGATCGGTGCTGGCCTGCCAGTTGCTGAACCAACTGGCAATATGATCGTGGATATTGGTGGGGGAACTACGGAAGTAGCAGTTTTAAGCTTACAGGGTTCGGTGTTAAGTGAATCAGTGCGGGTCGCTGGTGATGAATTAACCGATGCCATTATGCAGTATATGAAAAAAATTCATAATCTGATTGTGGGTGAACGGACAGCCGAAGAAATTAAAATCAAGCTAGGTTCCGCTTATCCCATTTATAACGAGGAAGAACCAACCATGGAAGTTCGGGGGCTACATTTATTATCCGGCCTACCCCGTTCTGTGACCATTAAAGCGGGAGAAATTCGCGAAAGTATGGCCGAACCTTTGGCCGTGATTATTGACGCAGTACAACGCACTTTAGAGCGTACTCCCCCCGAATTAGCCGCCGATATTATTGACAGAGGAATCATGTTGGCTGGAGGTGGCGCTTTACTCAGGGGGATTGATACTTTGATCGCCCATGAAACGGGGATTGCGACCCATATTGCACCTGAACCTCTTAATTGTGTAGTATTAGGAACTGGTAAAGTATTAGAAAATAAAGAACAATTAAATCGCGTATTTAGCGCTCGTTCCCGCTCAAACTAGACAATGAAGACAATGCGTCGCCCAAAACGGGTTGGTTATGGTTCACAAATAATTTTAATTTTAGTGATCATTTTCTTAGCTTGGTTGATTAGAAATGTGAAAGGAGGACCGATCGCCGAAGTTTATCAATTAATCCTGTCGCCTTTTCAACCCAAAGCCGATCAAGTGAAACTATTAACTAACGCCAAAATTATTGAATTAGAAGCCCGGAATCGTGAATTAGAAAGACAAAATCAAAAGTTACAGCAACTTTTGGGTTATGTTAAAAAACAACAAGGTGAAGTGATTGTTGCTCCAGTCATTGGTCGTAGTGCTGATTATTGGTGGCAACAATTCACCATTGGGCGAGGTAGTGCCGAGGGCATCAAAAAAGACTTTGTGGTGACTGGAGTGGGTGGTTTAATCGGTAAAATCAGTGAAGTTACACCGAATACCAGTCGAGTGCTCTTGATTAGTGATCCGACTAGCCGAGTCGGTGTCACCATGAGTCGCACTCGTTATTTAGGTGTAATTCAGGGACAAGGTTCTAATGAGGCCGTGATGCGCTTTTTTGAAAAGGTTTCGGATGTCAAGGTGGGAGATATTGTGACAACTTCTTCTGTCAGTCGTCTTTATCCGGCCGGGTTTCCAGTGGGTAAAGTTAAATCAGTTAATCTTAATACTGGTCCTGCTCCCGAAGCAGTCATTGAACTTACCGCCCCTTTTAGTTACCTTGAATGGGTGGTTGTTCATCCCCACTAAGCTTAGGTAATAGGTAATAGGTTTTTAGGTAATAGGTTTTTAGGTAATAGGTAATAGGTAATAGGTAATAGGTAATAGGTAATAGGTAATAGGTAATATAGCCATCTTCCCTGAATTGCTGGGGATTTAATATTATAAGAGGAGTGCGGACAATCCGCTCCCACTAAAGCCAAAAACCATAGCTGGCGGGAAGCTCACACTCCCCACACCTACACCACCTATTTAGAATTGCTATAGCACTTTTACTTATTACTTGGAAAATACAAATAGTTTATTGCTGATTTGTTAATTAATTATTAGACCTCTTGCGAAACTAAGAATAAAATCAATTTTCCTACAGAAAGCATCAATTTCTTTACTTATTACCTATTACCTATTACCTATTACCTGACTTCTGCAAGAAGTCTATTGATCACTTATTATTTATCTTGGTTGGACTATTGCTTAATAAATAAATATTGTTATTTATTACTTAATCAAAACTATTACCTATTACCTATTACTTATTACTTATTACTTATTAAAAATGCGTCAATTTCTGAATTATTTGGTAATTTTAGGCTCAGTTTTTGTCTGTTTGTTGCTCCTTCCCCTACGTCTTTCCGGGATGGAATTGTTGGGTATTGCTCCCCATTGGACCGTGATTTGGATTGTTAGTTGGAGTGTGAAACGTACGGTTTTCGCTGGAGCGATCGCTGGTTTAACTTTAGGAATGCTTCAAGATGCCATGACAGGCAATTCTCCCACCCATATGATCCCTTTATTGGTGGTGGGTGTGTTAACTGCTCAACTGCAAAAGGAACGTTTTTTGCGGGAAGATTTTATTTCCATCGCCTTAATTGTGTTTGTGATGGTTATCATTGGAGAAACCATCACTGCTGTTCAATATACCTTCCAAGGTGTTAGAACTTTCGATCATGTTTGGCAACATTACCAACAAATTACCTTAACTTCGGCCATTCTCAGTAGTTTGTGGGCTCCGGTGGTTTATTATCCCCTCAATATTTGGTGGCAACAAATCAAGAATAGTTAATAGTTAATAGTTGATAGTTGATAGGTGACAGTTGATAGTTGATAGGTGACAGTTGATAGTTGATAGTTGATAGTTGATAGGTGACAGTTGATAGTTGATAGGTGATAGTTGATAGTTGAGAGTTGATAGGTGACAGTTGATAGTTGAGAGTTGATAGTTGATAGGTGACAGTTGATAGTTTTTATAACAATTGATAATTATTAATTATTAATTATTAATTGCAATTGTGTATTTGACTATTAATTTTCAATAAACAATGGGTAAAAGAAAGCAGATCATTACAGATATAATCAGGGTTATATTGCTTTAAATATTTGGCACTTCTGATTCCACAGGTAAGGGCGATCGCCTCCACATCAACCTTATGAGCAGCAATCAAATCAGCTTCCGTATCACCAACCATATAATTAATTTGGCCACGATGTTCAGAGTAAGCTTGTTTTAATAACTCAGTTTTCACTTGAGCATTATTAACATAAGCAACATTAATATCCTGACTACCATAAATACCAGCAAATAAACGTTTTAAACCATAATTATTTAAAATATGTTTAACCTGCTGATTTTCGCGCAAAGTCACCAAAACTAAACGTATATTTTGTGAATGTAACAAAGCTAAAGCCCAATTTACCCCTGATTGAATCTTGTCTAAATCCAATAATTCTGGTAAATTGACAATGGAGCGCACATAATTAATAAAATACTCAATTTGTTCTTGTTGTAAGCCAGAACGCATGGCAATTTCAAGATCGGATACTCGGTCCTGTTTCATCTGCCAAAACTGCTCCTTAGTTAATAATTGAAGCATAATTTTTTGACCATGAATTTGGTAAAATTCTTTTGTTTTAGCTAAAGCTAACTCATAAGTGGCATAATAGCGATCGCAGACATCAACTATTGGACCATCAAAATCACAAAAAACAGTGATTTGTTCAGAAGATACCCCAGAAAAGGGTTTTTGATCGGATGTACTCAGTTTAGATAAGTTAGTCATTAGCTCGAGCGCAAATTTTCTTTACTTTTCTTTACAATAACTTAACTAATCACTCATTGACAATAAATAATTAAGCCACTATGAACCACGGGGACGAAAAAATTACCAGTTTTGACCGTCAAATGATGCAACGTTGCTTAGAATTAGCAAAACGGGCCGAAGGAAAAACCTCCCCAAACCCGATGGTTGGCGCTGTCATCGTTAAAGAGGGCCAGATTATCGGCGAGGGTTTCCATCCCGCAGCGGGTCAACCCCATGCCGAAGTTTTTGCCCTGAGAGAAGCTGGCGAAAAAGCGCAGGGAGCGACGATTTACGTGAGTTTAGAGCCATGCAATCACTTTGGACGTACGCCGCCGTGTTCAGAGGCAGTAATAGCCTCTAAAGTGGCAAAAGTATTGGTTGGCATGATTGATCCAAATCCCTTGGTTGGTGGCGCTGGAATTGAAAAGATCAAAAAAGCAGGTATTGAGGTAATAGTCGGGATTGAAGAAGAAGCTTGCCGTAAGTTAAATGAAGGTTTTATTCAGCGAATCTTGCATAAAAAACCCTTTGGTATTCTGAAATATGCCATGACATTAGACGGAAAAATCGCCACTACTACCGGTCATAGTCGTTGGGTGACAAGTAGATCAGCGCGGGATTATGTGCATCAATTAAGAGCAAAATGTGACGGGGTAATCGTTGGCGGTAACACCATTCGTTTAGATAACCCCTATTTAACCACCCATGGAATAGCGGATCATAATCCAGTGAGGATAATTATGAGTCGAAAATTGGACTTACCAACCGATTGTCATGTGTGGAATATTAACGAAGCAAAAACCTTAGTATTTACGGAAAATAATGACAATTTAGAAGTAAAAAAAGCCTTACTTAATTGGGGAGTTGAGATTATAGAATTAGAGAAATTAACACCAGTTAAAGTAATGGAAAACTTGTATGACAAAGGATTAGCAAAAGTGCTCTGGGAATGTGGGGGAAATTTAGCAGCAAAAGCCATTCAAGAAGGTGCAGTACAGAAAATCATGGCCTTTATTGCACCGAAAATTGTCGGAGGAAAAAATGCTCTTTCTCCGGTTAGTAATTTAGGCATAGAAAACATGGAAAATGCTTTACAATTGAGTGATATTAGCTTTTATTCCCTTGATTCTGATTTTGTAATTGAAGGATATTTAGCAATTGACAATTAATAATCCTTCATTAAATTAATAATATTCATAGTTTCCACACTAACAGTAGTCACTTTTTGTAATAAGTCGATTACCGTTTCTTTGTAATCAGAAAAACGGTAATTATTAAAATATTTAGGGCTTGCTGAAAGAAAGTCAAAAGCCTTACTAATCAAAGAGTTACGGTTCAAAAATTTTTCAAAAAATGCTAGGATTGGCCCTTAAAATAGAAAAAAACCTTGCAGTCAAATCAAGATGGTTTATAGAAAAAATAAACAATGTGTAGTGGAAGGAGAGGAATTAGGTTTCAAAATTGAAGCCAACCTTTCAGCTGACAATGATTGGGTAAAAATGGCCAAATTAGTACCTTGGTCAGAATTTGAAGCT
>JAABRE010000103.1 GCA_011391125.1 Synechococcales cyanobacterium S06 | reverse complement strand
CACTGGTTTAGACGCATTAGTCTAGCACGATAATTTAGCTTAATTAGGGATTTGTCTGATCATAAATGTTAAGTTTTGTAACAATTTTCACCATTTCTGAAAGAAGTCATACACTTAACTGTAATAAATTATTCTTAATGTAATAAGTGTAACTTGATATTTTCCTATTGTCACTCTTTAGCTTCAGCCATGATCAATCTTTCACTCGCGCTTGAAGCCAGGCCTGCCAACCGACATAACTCAGCAACAACGTCGCACCCAGAGCATAACCCCAACCGCTAGGAATCCCCGAAAAACCTAACGCTAGACTACCCACCCAAAGGGTTAAAGCGTAGATAAAAAGCACGGTTAAACGGTGAGAAAGGCCTGCTTGCAATAAACGGTGGTGTAAATGGCTTTTATCGGCGGTAAAAGGCGATTTTCCCTCTTTAATGCGGGAAATAATCACACTGGACATATCCACAATGGGAACGGCTAAAATTAAATAGGGTAATACCACGGCGGTTATTGCGGTGGTTTTCACCAAGCCAATTACGGCAATTCCAGCCAACATGAATCCCATGAAATAAGAGCCCCCGTCACCCATGAAGATTTCGGCGGGGTTAAAATTGTAGCGTAAAAATCCTAAAGCTCCACCAGCCAAGGCTGCGGCCATCAAAGCGGCCGAAAGTTGATCCATAAATAGGGTGACGATTAAAAGGACTACGGCAGCGATTCCTGAAACTCCTGCCGCTAAACCGTCTAAACCGTCAATCCAATTAATGGCGTTGGCCATTCCCACCAACCAAATCACGGTAATTGGTAAACTTAACCAACCAATATGGGTTAAGCCAAAAGGTAGGGAGAGAAAATCAATTTGTACGCCCATAAACCAACTCATGGTGGCGACGACAACTTGCATAATTAACCTAGAAATGGCAGTCAGGTTTAAAAAGTCATCTGCTAAACCGATTAAAAAGAAGCCTAAACCACCAAGGGCAACTCCTAAAACTTCCCATTCTTTCTCGGAGGGTAGTCTTTCAAAGCCAAATAAAGCCCACAATACCAGTAAGGAGGTCATTGTACCCACAAAGATGGAAATTCCACCCAGTCTCACGATGGGACGTTGGTGGATTTTTCTATCTCCGGGGCGATCGACGTAACCAGTTTTGAGGCCGAAGTTTTTGACTACTGGGGTGCTCCATAAAACCACGTTCATGGAGATGAGGAATGCAAGAATATGATAGAGTTCACCGCGCATAATGGAGTTTGGGAAGTGTTAACTAATCTTCACAATTTACCATAAATCAGTTGACAGTTGATAGTTGACAGTTGACAGTTGACAGTTGACAGTTGACAGTTGACAGTTGACAGTTGACAGTTGATAGTTGACAGTTATTCTTACCTATTACCTATTACCTATTACCTCTTACCTCTTACCTCTTACCTATTACCTATTACCTCTTACCTCTTACCTCATTACAGGTGGGGATACAAGGGGTAGCGATCGCACAATTTGCTGATTCGTTGCAAGCAGTCACTTTTCACGGCTTCGGATTCGGGATGTAAGAGGCGATCAGCAATAATATTGGCAATTTCCACAAAGTCGGATTCCTTCATACCTCTGCTGGTTAAAGCCGGTGAACCAAGACGCAAACCACTGGTAACAAAGGGAGATTCTGGATCAAAGGGTACAGTATTTTTATTAGCGGTAATATTGATTTCGCCTACTAATTTATCGGCTTGTTTTCCAGTCATGCCAATGCTACGCAGGTCAACGAGCATTAAATGGTTATCCGTACCACCGGAAACGATTTTGAAGCCCCGTTCCGTGAGTTGATTAGCCATTGCTTGCGCGTTGGCAATTACTTGAGTGCAATATTCCTTAAATTCTGGCTTGAGTGCTTCACCAAATGCCACGGCTTTCGCTGCAATCACGTGTTCTAAAGGACCACCTTGGGTACCGGGGAAAACCGCTTTATTCAGTTTTACACCCAAATCTGCGTCACGGGTGAGGATTAAACCACCTCTTGGACCTCTGAGGGTTTTGTGGGTAGTGGTGGTAACGACATCACAGTAGGGAACGGGGTTGGGGTGAAGACCAGTGGCGACTAAACCAGCAATATGGGCAATGTCAGCGAGTAAATATGCGCCAACTTCGTCCGCAATTTCCCTAAACTTAGCAAAATCAATGACTCTAGGATAAGCAGAATAACCACAAATAATTAATTTGGGCTTGTGTTCTAGTGCAATTTCCCTAATTTTGTCATAGTCGAGGGTTTCGGTTTCAGGACTAACACCGTACTGGACCACCTTAAACCATTTACCAGACACGTTTACAGGCGATCCGTGGGTTAAATGGCCACCGTGGGAGAGGTCCATCCCCATAATGGTGTCACCGGGGTTGAGGAGTGCCAAAAAGACGGCAAAATTTGCCTGAGCTCCTGAGTGGGGTTGCACATTGACGGCCGCTGCACCGAATAATTCCTTAGCGCGATCGATCGCCAACTGCTCGACTTGATCAACAAATTCACAACCGCCATAGTAACGTTTTTGGGGCAAACCTTCAGCATATTTATTGGTTAAAACCGAACCTTGAGCGGCTAAAACGGCGGGGGAGGTAAAGTTTTCACTGGCGATCAATTCTAAATGGGTTCTTTGTCGCTGAAGTTCTCTATCAATAATTGCGGCTACTGTGGGGTCATTTTCGGCCAAAAAGTCTAAATTAGTTTTAGTCACCATAGAACTTAAATATTAATTAACAACAGAATTATTATCATAACTTGCTTTGGTATGTTTACTTAGAAAGTAGCCAAAATTACGATAAATAATGGCAATTAAGCTTAAAATGCCTTTCTAATCCTAAGTATCATGGGCGAATATTAGATTAAAATAAAGATTAAAGCGGAAGTAAGAGGAGGGTTATCAATGTTAGTTATTCTTAACTTAGAACAGGTTATTTCTCCGAGTCAAGTTTGTCAAGGTTGTGTCTTAGCCACAAGTAGTGGTTCACCCCGTTGGCATCACGGTAAATTAGGTTGTGGCCATTCTCTCGGTCAGGGGGATAAAGGTCAACCGGCGGTTTTTGAATGTCAAATGGGCTTTAAACTTGCTAATATTGAGTAAGTTTATATTTGAGGGGATCTGTGGCCATGAATTGGCGTAATTCTATCGAAACTAAGGATAAGTTTTTTGCGGCTCTTGTTTATTTTTTACCGTTAATTTATGTGTTACCTTTTGGTCAGTTTATTCTGCAAAAATTACCATTTTTAGTTATTATTTATTTACCTCTTAAGCCGATAATTGATTTCTATTATGGGTTTCCTTTTGCCGGTTTAATTATTTTCTTTGTGCTATTTTTAGCGGTGGTAAGAAACCAAAATATTAGCTATTTTATTCGTTTTAATACTATGCAATCTATCTTGATTGACATATTTTTGGTGCTTTGTGGCTTAGTAATGTCCTTCTTTTTAAATGGTTTAGGTGCTAATTTATTAACAGAAACTCTCTATAATGTTCTGTTTTTAGGAACTTTGGCCGCTTGTTTTTATGGTATGATTCAATCGGCTTTGGGTCGTTATGCCGAAATTCCTACTATTTCTGAGGCCGTTAAAGCACAAATTCCTTATTAATTAATAATTTATAGTTAATAATTGACAGTTGACAGTTAATAGTTGATAGTTAATAGTTGATAGTTAATAGTTAATAGTTGATAGTTAATAGTTGATAGTTGATAGTTGAGCAGAAAAACAGGTTTCAGGTTTCCTCCCCTCCCTCAGTTATCAATTATCAATTGTTAACTGATAACTGTTAACTGATAACTGATATAGCAATTTAATTTGACATTTTAGCTCTCTTTCCCCCTCTCCCCTAGGGATGAGGGGGTAGGGGGTGAGGGAGTGTATAACACTTAATCGGAAAACGCTATAACTGTTTTAATTATTAATAATTACATGATTCTCTAAATAACCTATTCCTTCAATTTCGATGCGTACTCGATCTGTTTCTTTAATCGGTGAAACTCCTGCTGGTGTTCCGGTTAAAATCACATCCCCCGGTAATAAGGTCATTATTTGTGAGATATAAGACACGATGTCTTCGGGATCAAAGACCATCTCGTCAATTAAGGCTGATTGGCGAGGTTTTTTTTCATCGTTTAAAAATGTTTGTAATTTTGTCCCAGGGCTTAATTCTCTCACTATCCATGGTCCTAATGGGCAAAATGTGTCAAATCCCTTCGCTCTAGTCCATTGACCGTCTTTTTTCTGTAAATCCCTTGCTGTCACGTCATTTGCTATGGTATATCCCCATATCTTACTACGAGCCTGCTCCTTGGTACAGTTGTGGGTGCGATCGCCAATAATTAACGCTAGTTCGCCCTCGTATTCAACTTGATGAGATTGCAGGGGATAATGAATGGCCTGTTGATGGGCAATTATGGTTGTGGGTGGTTTCAAGAATAACAGGGGTTCTTTGGGGACAGGAGTGCCCATTTCGGCTGCATGATCAGCGTAATTTTTGCCCACAGCAATGATTTTAGACGGTGCACAGGGTGCAAGTAACTGGTAATTTTCCGGTGTCAATTTTAATTCGGTGGGTTTCCCCCCTAACCAGGGAGGAGCGTCTAAAACTTCGACACTGCGACTTATTTCTAACAACCCGTAATAGGTTTGTCCTTGACTGGTTTTAACTCGGACGTAACGTTGCGCCATAATAGCAAAAATAATAGGTGTAAATAAAATTTATGGTTATTAACAGTTGTTTATTTTACATAAATTAAGAAAATAAGCGTACTTTGAAAGTATAGGCATAATTTACCTAGAGAAATTGTATTAATCTCAATTCGCGAATGTCAAGAGAAATCACTTATCAGTCCATGGTTAAGTGTTAAGATTTAATATTAAGAATTGTAAACCTATTTTAGGAATCCGTAATTATGGCTTTAACTGTTGGTACTGTAGCTCCCAATTTTACAACGGTGGATGATGAAGGTAAAACCGTTTCCTTGTCTGATTTTAAGGGGAAGATAGTAGTTTTATATTTCTATCCTAAGGATGATACCCCCGGTTGTACGAAACAAGCTCAAAGTTTTCGGGATAATTTTGCCCAATATCAGGACAAAGAGATGGTTGTTTTGGGTGTCAGTATGGATGACCAAACTTCCCACCAACAATTTAAGGAAAAATATGGCTTACCTTTTCAATTGTTAGTGGATGCTGATGGCGCAATTACTCAAGCTTACGATGTTAGTGGTGGTGGTTATGCCAAACGGGTGACCTATATTATCGACGCTGAAGGTAAGATCAGTTATGTCGATGACAAGGTAAATACTGCTAGTCACGCTGTTGATATTCTTGGTTATATCGCCTAAAAGGTCGGTAATAGGTAATAGGTAATAGGTAATAGGTAATAGGTAATAGATATCCAAAGCATTGAAAGCGTTTCTTTTAATAATAAAGCAAAAAATGCTCAACCCTTTTCTATTACAAGCATACCTATTTCCTAGTCCCAGTAATCAAGGAAAAAATAATCCCTTAATTATGGCAATTAATAACTTAATTTTGCCTGCCCCACAATTAATATTTTTAAGTTAAATTTATAGATAATAATTTACTCAATTTTACTATTATGAATACTTCTTTTCAAACTGAAAAAAGCTTAACTTTGGCCGAAATTTATCAGCAATATCCGAATCAATGGGTGTTAATTGTTGACCCCGAATTGGACGACAATTTAGAGGTTATTCGCGGTGAAGTGGTGGCCTGTGCTGGCGATCGAGACGATTTATATGATCAACTTTATTTGAGAAATGGAAAATCAAGTGCGATCGAATATACTGGTTCAACTGAGGGTGATTTTGTTATTCCTTTTGTAATGTAAGTTGAAAAATGATACTTAAAAAACACTATTCTTTAATTCCTTATGGAACTAACCTTTTTAAAATCAAAGCTGTTGTCGGAGGTCTAATCAAAGGTGAGTTTGAAAGGATAACTTTATTAGTTGATACCGGAGCAAGTTTTACACTTGTATCAAAAAAGATTTTAACTGATTTAGGCTATGATTTAATTAACTCAGGGAAAAAACGACAATTGATAACAGGAAAAGGAGCAACTTCACCAATTCCTGTGATTAATATTAATTGGTTTAATTGCGCTGGCAAAGTTGTTAATAATTTTGATATTCTTGCTTATGATATTCCGAAAACTTTAAAGGTTGATGGTGTTTTAGGAATGGATTTTTTACTTAATTATGGTGCTATTATTTCCTTAAAAAATAGGGAAATTTATTTTGATTTATAAGCCGTATAACGAACTATAGAAATATTTTTTAACTATAAAGCTCGTAGGGTGTGTTAGCGTCAGCGTAACGCACCCTACCATATTAATGGTGGATTACATTTGTCATTAACGCACCCTACAATTCCGCCAAAAATTGACCATATTAAGGTGCGTTACATTTCATTAACGCACCCTACAATTTCCTCTATTCGTCAATTATAAAGTTTATGTAAAGTTACCCCCTCAATTCTTAAAGATTCTGTAAAGATTTGGTTACTTTATTGACAAAAAAAACAAAGTACCTATAATTTTTATAAATTAATCCTTTGAAATGGAAAATAACGATGACCAAAATATTGTCAAAATTATCATTGGCGGCGGCCGGTGCAACAATGTTTAGTTTAGCAATTGCAGGAGAAGCTCAAGCGATTACCCTTTTTAATGATCGTACCGCCTTTAACGCCGCTACTCAATCTTTAACAAACATTGACTTTGAAGGAATAGCATCTTTGGGAGAGTACAGTTATTTTCCTAATCCTAGCGGATTCACACAGTCAGGGGCTACTTTTACTGATAGCGGCAATGGACTCTATGTTACGGATCCAAATTACTATTTAGAGTATTACAACTGGGGTTCTGGTGCAGTACTTGTAGGGTCCGATCAGGGCACTATTAATGTTACTCTTGGTTCTGGAGTCACTGCGGTGGGAAGTGACATCATGAGCATTCTAAATTACGCCTCCGATTTCTTGGTTACTCTTTCCACTGGAGACACCTATACTTTAAATTCATCTAATTATCCAAATCGCAGTTTTGTTGGGTTTACTTCGGATATTGCGATTAGTTCAATTTCCTTTCAAGCCACAAACGGTTATACGGAATTGGATAATTTCACGTTTGGACAGGCTAAACCCGTACCCGAACCGGCATCTCTGTTAGGATTATTAATGGTAGGTGGATTAGGTTTGGGTGGTTTAAAACGCAAGCAAAAAGCTTAATATTAAGCTTAATTTAGGAATCCGATTTTTCTCAAAAAATCGGGTTTCTTTATTATTAACTAGCTTGCAATAACAAAACTTGATCAATATATTCTAAGGTTAAAAGACGTACATAATCTAACAATTCAAAGTATTTTTTCAGCTTGGGATATTCTTCATATTCCGTATAATACCAATCTATTATACAGTCTATTTCAAATAAATTAAGTTTATGTAAATGTGCAATAACTTCTAAAGGATTTTGACTTGTATAACCCCGATATGCTATCTGACTAACATAACCTAAAAGATCGGTTGATAATAATTCTAATCTATCCCAGACTGTTTCTTCTTGTGATAATTCTTTTTCCATTAACCACAAGTGATGACGTTCTTTTTTGAGCGCTTTTTCTTCGTTTAATAATCGTTGTTTTAACTCAGAAAATCTCTGGCGTGAAGAGAGTTCTTTTTTTGATTTATTCATAATTTTATCCATTTTTATTAGTTTAATTAATTCCGTAAGTCCTAATTTTGCCTAAGTTATCTTCTATTAAATATTCTCCTGTTTTCATATTTTCCCATCTAACAGTATCATCATCACGAAAGCCAATAGGTGGAATTCTTCTTGCTTTTATTTTATCAAAATTAGCAGCAGCTCGTAAATATTCTAAAAATTCATCTTCATACCCTTTTCGATAAGTATGATCAATAATACTTTCAGCTATTGATGAATATGTCCCAAGATTCCACAATCTCATCAATTCTTGAATTTCTTTGATTTCAGTTTCTGTATATTTAGCGAATAATTGACGATCAAATTGTGTCCATTGATATTTTTTAGCTTGTTCTAATTCTTCTTTAAGGTTTTCAATTTCTAAATTAATTATCTCAGCTAATTCTTGAGCTAAAAAACTATCATTAAGATATTGAGAAGTTAAGGCCTTATTTTCTAAACTTGTGAGTTTAGTTAACTTTTTTTTGATGTTATTTAACTTTATAAATAAATCAAAGTGATCGGATTTTGTGAATAAGATTTTATTTTCATTTAAGATACTATTTAATTCTTCAATACTATCATTATTCATTATTAGTGGCCTTGATTTTTTTTATGATTAAGTTGGTAGTGAGGGATTAATCCCCCACTACCCGCTAGTTTGTTAATTTTTCGGTTCAGTTTCTAGGGAATTATCCTCAGTATTTTGTGAGGTTTGTTGTAAGATTCTTTGCTGTTGTTGTTTCTTGAAATCGTCCGATGCATCATCAATATTTCTGTTACTATCATTAACAAAATCTGACAGATCACGGCCATTATTCATTTGTAATTTGTGCATTAAATCCATGGGATTAAAATCAGCACCTAAACTACTAGAATTTGGGTCTCTTTCATTGGTCGGAAATGTCCCTAAATCTTGGGAAGTTTGTGCCAAAATAGGGGAAAATAAGGCAGATAATACTCCTAAAGTTGTCCCTATTGTTAGGCTAATTGTTATCTGTTTGATGTTCATAAGTTTACTCTCCTATATTGTTTTTTAGGCAAATCTTTTCTTTAATAATGGTTGGATTGTTAACAATATTAAGGCTGCAAATGCCAGTAAAATTAACAAAACGTTACCAAAACTAAATTCTCCCCAAGGTGTTTCCATAACTACACTATTAATGCTCCAATCGCTATGTAGATATAAATAACGAATCGGCTCGATCGCATAGGTCAAAGGGTTTAGACTAGCGATTATTTGTAGCCAACCTGCCATAAAGTTTAGGGGAGCTAAAGCAGTGCTGGCGAATAAAAGGGGTAAATTAGTAACAAAAATGACCGCAATTAATTCGATATGACCGGGTAAAGCAAATGCTAAACCTAAACTTAAGGCTGTTACGGCTAATACGATTAAGAAAACGATGAGGGCGATCGCCCCTAAACCTGCGAGACTGGGCCAACCTGCTCCTAGAAAAGCACTGGCAATTACAATGACCGCAGTTTGAATGAAAGTTAGGGCAATAATATAAATTGTGGAAGCAGCCACAATGGAATAACGAGTAGATAAAGGAGCAACTAATAAGCGATTTAAAAACCCAAATTCCCGATCAAACATGACAGGAAGTCCAGCATTTAATGCGCCAGAAAAGGCCGTAAAAATGATAATTCCTGGTGCTAAAAATTGGGCATAATTTAACTCATTGCCGAATAATCCTTTAGGTGCATTATAAAACAAAGCCCCAAATAAAACTAACCACATAAAAGGTTGAATTATCCCAGCAATTAAAGTTGAAGGTCGTCTTTGTAACTGGATAAAAAGGCGTTTTGTCATCGCTAAAGTTTCTTGGGAAAATTCAGCCATAACTCCGGATTTAAAATTGTCACTCTGGTTAGGAGCGAAGGTAAGATTAACTTTTTCTGGTGCAATTATTTGAGTCATAATTAATAGTAATTATTTCATTTGTTGTTTCTTTTCTGCTTTTAAATCCCGACTTCCTGCTGCGGCTAATTCCGCATCAATTAAAGTACGGCCAGTGGCTGCAAGATAGACATCATCTAAACTCGGACGAGATTGACTCATGCTAAAAATCGGTAAATTTAAACTGGTTAATGATGTTTCTATTTTACTTAAATTATTACCCTGTGTTACTACTAAATTAAGGGAATTTCCCTGAGCTTTATTAATAATCACCTCAGTCACAAATGGCAACGAAACTAATAAATTTTTGGCATTGTTTGCCTCATTTTCTGATGTAAATTCCCTAATTCTTAAGGTAATGCGATCGCCGCCAATCTTGTCTTTTAATTCATTAGGCGAACCTTCACTAATAATTATTCCTTGATCAATTATAGCTAATCTGTCCGCAAGTGCGTCGATTTCCTCTAAATAATGACTGGTAATCAGGACAGTTGTTCCAGCTTTTTTTAATTCTCGCAAAAAATCCCAGAAAATGAAACGGCTTTCGATGTCCAAACCAACACTCGGTTCATCCAAGACTAAAACTTCAGGTTGGTGTAACAAGCCGGCCGCTAAATCCAAGCGTTTCCGTATCCCTCCGGAATATGTCCCCGTTTTGTTGTCGGCGTATTCCTGCAAACCCAAAGCATTAATTAATTGTTCAATGCGTGGTTGGGCAAATTTGGGTTTGAGGTGATACAAGTCGGCTTGTAACTGCAACATTTCTCGACCAGTTAACATTTTATCGAGTGCGACTTCTTGGGCAACGTAGCCGATTTTTTGGCGAGCTAATCTAGGATTGGCGATCGCACTGATCCCACTGATCATAATTTCACCAGCGTCAGGTTTAGCTAGAGTAGTGAGACAACGGATAGTCGTAGTTTTTCCTGCGCCATTTGGACCTAAAAGTCCGAAAATTTCGCCAGAATTAACGGAAAAAGAGACATTTTTCACCGCTTCCGTATTACCGTAACGTTTTTGCAGATTTTTAATCGAAACTGCGACAGTCATAAATTTATCGGTAAATGTAAAGTTTCGTTAACCATTGTAAGACAAGGGGTTAAATTACTGCGCATTAGGGGTAAATCAAAAGTTAAAATTCCCAATTCAAAAGGGTTTTAAGGTTTTAATGATACTTTATTGCCCTAAAAACCGATGTAAATCTGTAGTTGCAATTTATTGCAGATAGATTTCAATGAACCACGGTACAATAACCTATTTTAGGAAGCTATTTTATGGTATAATTGCTACGAATTTAACGAAAAAAATAGGGAAGCAAAAGTTAAAAATTTATGAATGAAAACCTAGAAAAATTATTAGAATTAGCCTTAAAAAGTGGTGCATCTCATGCAGAAGTATATCACTCAGAATCCGTATCTTATCCTGTCACCTTTGAAGCAAATAGATTAAAACAACTAGAAACGGCTCAATCAGAAGGTACAGCTTTAAGATTGTGGAAAAAAGGCTCACCAGGATTAGCAGTAGGATATGGGGAAATTGCACCGGAAATCTTAGTAGAAAAGGCACTTTCTTTAACTAAAATTAATCCTCCCGAAGAGATACAAATAGCGGAAAATAAGACCTATAATTATGCTTCGGAAAGTGAGAATATTGCCGTAGAAAAACTAATAGAAATCGGTCAGGAAACCATCGAAAAACTGAGAGAAAATTATCCAGAAGTTATCTGTAGTGCTGAGTTAGAATGGGAAAAAGAAACCACAACTTTAATTAATTCCCAAGGGTTAAAGTGCCAGTTAAAAAATGCAGGAATTAGTTATTTTTTAGGAGTAGAATTAGTTAGAGGAGAAGACTTTTTAGGGATTTATGATGGAGAATTTCAGCGGAATATTCCGAATCCAGATAAAATAATTAACTCAATTTTACAACGTTTAAAATGGGCCGAAAAAAATACATCTCCTCCCAGCAAAAATGTTCCTGTTTTATTTACAGCTAATGCTGCGACAATGTTATGGGAGACTATAGCTGATGCTTTAAATGGCAAAAGAGTTTTAGAAAAATCCTCTCCTTGGAGTGAAAATTTAGGGCAAATAGTCCTTTCTGATTGTATTACTTTAACACAAGAACCAGATTTACAGCCCTATAATTGTCCTTTTGATGATGAGGGAATAACTACTAAGAAATTAGCACTAATTACTGAAGGAAAACTAGAGCAGTTTTACACTAATTTAACCATTGCGAAAAGTTTAGGATTAGAAACCACCGGAAATGGATTTAGACAAGGTTTAGGAGTTTATCCTTCTCCTGATTTAGTTAACTTAATTGTTAAACCCGGAAATGGCAATTTATTAGATTTAATTAGTAGTATTAAAAACGGCTTAATTGTCGATCAAATTTTAGGAGGAGGACCCGATATCTCCGGCGATTTTTCTGTTAATCTTGACTTGGGTTATCGAGTGGAAAATGGTGAAATAATAGGCCGAGTTAAAGATACTATGATAACGGGAAATGTTTATGAAATTTTAGAAAATGTGCTTGCTATTGGTAACGATAATAGTTGGCAAAGTTCCTGTTTTACACCATCTTTGATGGTAGAAACTCTCTCCGTTGTTGGGTAAAGTGGAAGGGAGTCCAAATAAAAGTATATTTAATAATAATTAAATATACTTTTATTTTCCCCAGCTTAAATTGTAGGGTGCGTTAGCGTTAGCGTAACGCACCAGAATAAATCAAATTGGTGTGTTACCTATTTTTGAGTAGCTTAAATTGTAGTAACCCACAATTAGAAATCTGTTTTACACCCTCTTTGATGGTAGAAACCCTCTCGGTTATTGGCTAAAGTGGAAGGGAGTCCAAATAAAAGTATGTTTAATTATTATTAAATATACTTTTATTTTCCTCAGAATTTAATTAATTTTCCTCTTGACTCCCTAGTAATAGTTGATAAATTACAAAACCTCTTTTTTTCTTTTGGTTTTTGATTGTATAGATAAAAAACTCCCGAATAGTCCTAAACTAACAATACTTAAGGTAGAAGTATGTTCAGGAATTGGTGTTGATATTGATGATTCTACTGAAACTGTATCAATGCCGATATAATTACTGTTACTTCCACCAGATCCACCATCTTCCACAAAATAACGGAAAGCATATCTTCCTGTCGTTGGTGTAGCTAAACCCGTTACAGTAAGATCATATTGAGTGTGCGATTCGTTCTTGGCGAAATGAGAGGATAAAACCAACCTATAACCCAAGACTCTTAGTTAGTAAGGCTTCTAGCCTTGAGTTCGCACTTTAAGCCTAACTAAGATGATAACTTTATAGTTGCGTAGGTGACTGAATCTAGTCGAATGAAATGTATCAATATGATACAAAATGAGAGCTAAAATGCACTCCTTGACTAAACAACCTTTCAGATTTTCATAATCCCGTTAAGAGTTGAACAGCCAAGTCATAAAGATAACTAGAGAAAATAGCTGACCCCTTAAAAAGGTTAGCAGTTTTTATAACTTTATATTTTCAGAATATCAGGATTCCT
>JAABRE010000102.1 GCA_011391125.1 Synechococcales cyanobacterium S06 | reverse complement strand
AGCTTCAAATTCTGACCAAGGTACTAATTTGGCCATTTTTACCCAATCATTGTCAGCTGAAAGGTTGGCTTCAATTTTGAAACCTAATTCCTCTCCTTCCACTACACATTGTTTATTTTTTTTATAAACCATTTTGATTTGAATGTAAGGTTTTTTTCTATTTTAAGGGCCAATCCTAGCATTTTTTGAAAAATTTTTGAACCGTAACTCTTTGATTAGTAAGGCTTTTGACTATCTTTCAGCAAGCCCTAATTATCTGTTCACTGTTTACTGAAAGGGGGGGAGACCTTACTCCGCTTTTCTGGTCATCAATTTACTATTATTTTCAGAAAACTTGCTTAACTCAGAATCTATTGCGCTCTAGTTTTTTAATCTCTCAATACTTGGTTAACTTAGAATTTATTGCACTATAGTTTTTTAATTTGTCAAAGGGACAAAACCAAATTCTGGCAAAAATCCTCAGTAAAGAGCTAAAAAAACCTCAATTCAAGCCTAAATAGCCTTAAAATAAATAACTTAAAGCCCATTACATCGTCATATAAAGAATGAGTAATCAAGAACCCCAAGTAAAAAAATTTGCCTTAACCACACCCTTGTATTATGTCAACGATGTCCCCCACATTGGTAGTGCTTATACCACCATTATTGCCGATGTCATCGCCCGTTGGCAAAGATTACAGGGTCACGAAGTAATGTTCATTACCGGCACAGATGAACATGGACAAAAAATCCAACGGACCGCCGAAGAAAAAGGAATTGACCCTCAACTACATTGCGATCAAATAGTCGCTAGTTTTCAAGAATTGTGGCAAAAATTGAATATTCAGTACGACCGTTTTAGTAGAACAACAGCCGCAAATCATGGCGAAATAGTAAAGCAATTTTTCCAACGAGTTTGGGAGCACGGAGATATATATTTAGACCAGCAACAAGGGTGGTATTGTGTAGCTTGTGAAGAATTTAAAGAGAAAAAAGACCTCTTAAACGAGCATTATTGTGCCATTCATACCAACAAAAAAGCCGAATGGAGAGACGAAGAAAATTACTTTTTTAGACTGTCAAAATATCAAGAACAATTAGAAGAATTTTACACAGAAAACCCTGACTTTATTCAACCAGAAAGCCGAAAAAATGAAGTCTTAAATTTTGTTAAACAGGGATTACAGGATTTCTCGATTTCTCGTGTAAATGTGCCATGGGGTTTCCCCTTACCTATTGATCCCCGTCATACAATCTATGTCTGGTTTGATGCTTTACTTGGTTATGTTACCGCCCTATTAGAGACAGAAAACGAGCCAAACTTAGAGCAAGCTTTAGCAAAATGGTGGCCGATAAATTTACATTTAATTGGCAAAGATATTCTTCGTTTTCACGCTATTTATTGGCCCGCAATGTTAATGTCAGCCCAATTACCCTTACCAAAAAAAGTATTTGGTCATGGTTTTTTAACAAAAGATGGCCATAAAATGGGCAAAAGTTTAGGCAATACTTTAGATCCTTTTGACTTAGTTGATCGTTATAGTGCCGATGCTCTCAGATATTATTTTGTTAAAGAAATTGAATTTGGTAAAGATGGCGATTTCAATGAACAGCGCTTCATTAATGTCTTAAACGCTGACTTGGCCAACGATTTAGGTAACTTGTTAAGTCGAAGTTTAGGAATGTTACATAAATATTGTCAAGGAAATTTACCCTTGTTAACCAAAAATAAGATCTCAGATGATAATCCTTTGAAAAAAATTGGGTTAGAATTAAGTAAGAAGGTAAGTCTCTTTTATGAAAACTTGCAATTTTTACAAGCTTGTGAAACAATTTTTAACTTGATTCAAGCAAGTAATAAATTCATCGATGAAACGGCTCCTTGGAGTTTATTTAAACAAGGAAAACAATCAGAAATAGAGGAGACTTTATATGCTGTATTAGAATCTGTTAGATTATCAGCTTATCTGTTATCGCCCATAATTCCTAATTTAAGTAGCGATATTTATCAGCAACTCGGATTTAACTTTGACTTTAATAAGAAAAACGAAATTAATCAATCAAGTTTGTTTATATTACATTGCCAATGGGGAGAAATTCCACCCCAGCAAAACTTAAATAAAGCTAGACCGCTTTTTGCCCGAATTGAACTTTCTTTAACAGAAACCTAAACCAAATCTTAAAATTATCCGAAATTTAGGGGAAATTTCAGCAAAATAGGTTATAGGTGGAGGTGAGTACATAAAAAACTTTTTTCATAAAAACAGAGGTATAAAAAATGTTGGACAATTTTGACATTGACCCGGTATTCACACCGGAACAGGTATTAGAAAACAGGGGTCGTGTCGCTATATTTATAGATGGTTCAAATTTATTTTATGCAGCCTTACAGTTGGGGATAGAAATTGATTATACAAAACTTCTTTCTCGCTTAACTGGTGGTTCGCGTTTATTACGTTCCTTTTTTTATACAGGAGTCGATCGCACCAACGAAAAACAACAGGGTTTTTTACTCTGGATGAGACGAAATGGTTATCGAGTCATTGCTAAAGATTTAGTACAATTACCCGACGGTTCAAAAAAAGCCAATCTGGATGTTGAAATTGCGGTCGATTTAATGGCCTTAGTTGGTGCTTATGATACTGCAGTTTTAGTCAGTGGAGACGGTGATTTAGCCTATGCAGTGGATGCTGTCAGTTATCGTGGTGCTAGAGTAGAAGTAGTCAGTTTGCGCGCCATGACCAGCGATAGTTTAATTAATGTAGCCGATCGCTACATTGATCTTGAACAAATAAAAGACGATATTCAAAAAGACCCCAAACAACATACCCCATATCGGAGTTTTGCCACTTTTAGTCTTTTAGATCAAGAATTACCGAGATAGTTGATAGTTGATAGTTGACAGTTGATAGTTGACAGTTGATAGTTGACAGTTAATAGTTGACAGTTAATTGTTAACTGTTAACTATGATCAATTATTAATTGATAATTATTATGCGCTATTATCAAATTACTTTATTTTTAGCCTTGTTATTAATGGTTTCAGGTTGTGGGAAAAAGCCAGAAGCTGTTGCTCCCCCACCTCCGGAAACTAGCACCAACACTGACACTCAAGACACTGAGAGTCGCTTAGTTTTTAAAAATATTACCTTAGAACAATCCGATTCCCAAGGACAACCCCTCTGGAAAATTAAAGCAGAACAGGCCAGTTATACCCAAGAAAAAAAAGTCGCCAACTTAGAAAAATTGGCCGGTAATTTGTATCAAGATGGCGAAATTGTCTTAAAAATTAGTGCCGCTAAAGGTAAAATTGAGCAAAACGGCGAAATTATTTGGTTAGAAGATGAAATAATCGCCATTGATCCCCGTAACGGAACCGAAATTCAATGTAAAAAAGCCCAATGGAAACCGAAGCAAAATCTCTTACTTGTCGATAGTCAAATTATTGCCAATCATCCCCAATTGCGAGTATCTGCTCAACAGGGCAAATATTTTACCAAACTAGAAAAATTAGTCTTAAATAAAAATATATTGGCGAAAGCGATTAAATCTTCAGTACAGTTACAAACAGAACAATTAACCTGGAATATTCCACAGGAAAAACTGATTGGCGATCTCCCCCTCGACATAGAAAAGTATCAAAAAAACACGGTAACAGATAGATTACAAGTAGGAAAAGCAGACATTAACCTAAAAACAGAAATAGCATATTTAGCAGAAAATTTAGAGTTAAATTCAGTCAATCCTCCCCTACAAATAGCAACCAAATCAGCAACTTGGGACATAAAATCTCGGATAATTACCACCGAAAACCCCATAAAAATCATCGACCAAAAACAACAGATAACCGTCACGGGAAACCAAGGAAAAATAAACCTAGACCAAAAAATCGCCTACTTAAAAAATGGAGTCACCGGTGAAAGTCTAATCCAAAAAGCGCAAATATACTCAAATTACTTAACTTGGAATATCTCACAAGAACTTTTCACCGCCGAAGGAAACGTCATTTATCAACAAAGTGAGCCTCAATTTGTTGCCACAGGAAACAAGGCGATCGGAAAACTGAGCGAAAAAAACATCACCGTCTCCAGTAACGGAAGAGAAAGAGTTGTCACCGAAATTATCCCCAGTGAAAAGAAATAATTTGTAGTAATTTGTAGGGTGGGTTAGGTGTGAGATTGATTTTGATGAAAAACCAAGAACTGTTGATTTACACCGTAACCCACCATCTTCTCACTTCTCACTTCCGAGTTTGTAGGGTGGGTTATAGTAATTCCAAATAAAAATTAAACAAAAGTTTTTAGTTTGTTGTTGGACTTTAGTCCTAAGAAGCGCTAAAGCGCAACTACGAACCTATTTTTTAACTGTTCTAATCTTAATTGGAATTACTATAGGAGTGAGATAGATTTTGATGAAAAACCAAGAACTGTTGATTCACACCGTAACCCACCATCTTCTCACTTCTCACTTCCGAGTTTGTAGGGTGGGTTAGGTGTGAGATAGATTTTGATGAAAAACTAATAACTGTTGATTCACACCGTAACCCACCATCTTATTACTTATTACTTCTTATGATTCATTGCGCACCTTCCCATATTTGTAAAGTTTTGTTACAATTTTAAAATTGGTAGCTATTTATACAGTTTTGTATGGTATAAATATAAATAGGGTTAAGAAAAACCCTGTCAAACCAAGAAAACAAGAGAAAACAAAGGTAAGATTATGAATACTCAAGAAAAAGCACGGAATTTAATGATGGGAACCACCAAAACCAACAGAAATCGCCAACAAACCA
Organism: Synechococcales cyanobacterium S06; assembly: GCA_011391125.1. Taxonomy (GTDB): domain Bacteria; phylum Cyanobacteriota; class Cyanobacteriia; order Cyanobacteriales; family JAABRE01; genus JAABRE01. The sequence goes on along the minus strand of JAABRE010000102.1, from coordinate 8,599 downwards.
TGTTAGAAAGAACAGCTTCTGAAATTGGTTTAGATAACCTCAAAAAATAAGTTAAATCTGGACATCAAAATTAACAAACAAATTTAAGTAAAAACAGAGGAAAAAAGATTATGAATACCCAAGAAAAAGCACGGAATTTAATGATGGAAACCACCAAAACCAACAGAAATCGCCAACAAACCATGTTAGAAAGAGCAGCTTCTGAAATTGGTTTAGATAACCTCAAAAAATAAGCAAATATTAACTAAAAATGAATAACCTGTTAATAAACTCTGGCAAAAGTCGGGGTTTTGCTTTTTATGACAAATAGTTTATTTATTACGAATCGGATTACCTAAAAAATCGGGATTAGGATTAGGTTTAAGATCTGGAGTTGTAAATTGCCAATGTTGGGATAATTGTTGTAAAAACTGATCTTGTTCCTGTCTAAATTTAGGAATTTGATAGCCATAATTAATAATAGTAAACCAAACTTGGCCTCTTTCCTTAGTAGGAATAACACCCCCTAAAGCGCTAACTAAATTAAGTGTACCAGTTTTAATGGCCACACCATGAGGAATATTACGAGATTGCATTGTACCAGTTTTATCCCTACCAGCTACAGGAAAAATATCAGCAACACTTAAAGGACTATTTAACAATTTCCGTTCAATAGCTAACAGCATAGCACAAACTGCACGAGGAGAAATACGATTATCTAAACCCAAACCTGAACCATTAATTAAGTGTATTTCTTCGGGGGAAAAATCAGCCGATTTGGCAGCTATTTCGGCGACTTTTTTTCCTCCTCCCAAAGTTTTAGCTAACATTTCGGCCATGACATTATTACTATAAATATTCATTTGCTTGAGAATTTCTGCTAAACTCATTGATTGATGAGTTACTAATAATTTAGCGTTTGAAGGTAGCTTATTTTTAACTTGAACATTACCAGTAATAATAATTTCTGGTTTCGGAGTATTTGTCGGTAAATTAGTATATTCTTTACTTATCTTAGCTGACCAATTCTTATTATTTAAAGCTTGTTTAAATAATTCGCCACTTTCTAAAATACTACTTTTAAAATTCATCAAAAAATTACCAGTAATAACCAGATTACCCTTAATTTGTTTAATCCCTTTTTGATTTAAAAAATTACCAAAAGCGATCGCCTCCTCCCAAACAAATAAAGGATCGTCACCACCAACAATAATTAAATCGCCATTTAAAACACCATTATTAATAGTACCAGTAGTATAAAATTTAGTTTCAAATTGATAATTAGCGCCCCATTTTTCTAATACAGCTAAAGAAGTAGCAATTTTAGTTAAAGAAGCGGCCGAAGCGGGATTTTTGCCCTTCACATCCGCTAAAATCGCCCAATCAGACTGAATCCAAACCTCAGTGCGATCGCCCATCATTCCTTGAGCAGAAAGTCGTTTAATATATTGAGCAACTAACCTGTCAATTTCGGCATCTGGTTGAGTCGGAAGCTGAAAAATTGGTGTTTGATCCCAGGACAAAAAAGCAACAGGAGTCAGGGGTTGACTAGGTTGCCCTAAAAATCCCAATAAAGCCAAAACACTAGAACTAATCAACCCTGATAACATCAAAATTCCCCCCTGAATTAAAACTTTGAAAATTCATCTTAACAATTAACCATAAACAAATAACAAATAACAATTGACTGATAACTGATAACTGATAACTGATAACTGATAACTGTCAACTGTCAACTGATCTGGTAAAATCTGATCGGTATCTATTAACATAAACAATGGCATCCAATCGGGCAAAAATAGCAATAGACGCGCTAGGTGGGGATAACGCCCCCGAAGAAATCGTGGCAGGAGCAATCAAAGCTGCTGAAGAATTAGGCGTAGAAATCATTTTAGTTGGCGATCGCCTGGCGATCGAAAACTGTCTCAAAAAGCATGGACAGTCAGGAAAATTAGAAATAGTTGAGGCAGAAGGCGTAGTGGAAATGCACGAAGAGCCCTTAGTTGGGATTCGGCGCAAACCCAAAGCTTCCATCAACGTGGCGATGAACTTAGTCAAAGAAGGGCGCGCTGATGCAGTTGTATCAGCCGGTCATTCGGGAGCGGCCATGGCTGCAGCTTTACTGCGTTTAGGTAGGATTAAAGGAATTGATCGCCCTGCGATTGGCGCGGTATTTCCTACCCTAGTGGGTAAACCAGTAATTGTCTTAGACGTGGGCGCTAACGTCGATTCTAAACCCAAATACTTAGAACAATTTGCCCTGATGGGAACAATTTACAGTAAATATGTTTTGGGAACCGCCGAGCCCAAAGTAGGCTTACTAAACATTGGTGAAGAACCCTCCAAAGGTGATGAATTGGCCTTACGGACCCATGAATTATTAACCGAAAATCCGGCCATTCCCTTTGTCGGTAACGCCGAAGGGAGAGACGTACTTTCGGGCAACTTTGACGTGATCGTCTGCGATGGTTTTGTGGGAAATGTCTTGCTGAAATTTGCCGAAGCCGTTGGGGAAATAATGTTACAAATTTTAAAAGAAGAATTACCCAGGGGTATAAAAGGCAAAATTGGCACAGCTATTTTAAAACCTAATTTAAAACGCATTAAACAAAGAATAGATCACGCCGAACACGGCGGAGGCTTATTATTTGGAGTCAACGGAGTATGTATCATTAGTCATGGCAGTTCCCAAGCACCCTCGATTTTTAGTGCCATTCGTTTAGCCAAAGAGGCGATCGATAATCAAGTGTTAGAGAGGATTCAATCCTATAGTAAAGAAACAATTACCACAGTTGAGAGTTGATCCTTAACTTTTGACTGAAAAAGCTTTTAACTGTTAACTGTTAACCCAAAATAAAAAGGGAGAAAAAGATTGAAAGCCTATTCTCAGGGTGTAGCCATCATCGGAAGTGGTGCTGCGGTACCAAGTCAAACCCTAACCAACGAAGAGCTAAGTAAAATAGTCGATACCTCAGACGACTGGATCACCAGTCGTACAGGTATTCAAACCAGAAACCTGGCCAACGAGACCGAATCCTTAAGTCAAATAGCCGCTCAAGCAGCGGAACAAGCCTTAACCATGGCGGGAATTACAGCGGCCGAGGTGGACTTAATTATCTTAGCAACATCCACCCCTGATGACTTATTTGGTAGTGCGTGCCAAATTCAAAACTTAATCGGGGCGAAAAAAGCAGTAGCCTTTGATGTAACCGCCGCTTGTTCGGGTTTCATCTTCGGTTTAATTACCGCTTCCCAATTTATTAGAACCGGAGTTTATCAAAACATACTGGTAATTGGAGGGGATATTTTATCGCGCTGGGTAGATTGGGGCGATCGCACAACCTGTATTTTATTTGGCGACGGAGCAGGAGCAGTAGTTCTTCAAGCACAAACAGACAGGGATAACCTGCTGGGATTTGAAATGTGTAGCGACGGCACACAAAACGGATGCTTAAACCTCGGCTTCGACGGGAAAAACCAATATTTAAACAGTGAACTAGCCGTAACTAAAGGGTCATATCAACCGATTACAATGAACGGTAAAGAAGTTTATCGTTTTGCCGTAGCAAAAGTGCCAGAAATCATCGAAAAAGCCCTTTACAGAGCGAATTTAAGCACCGATGATATAGACTGGTTATTATTACATCAAGCTAACCAAAGAATCCTAGACGCAGTGGCCAAAAGGTTAAAAATTCCACCAGAAAAAGTGCTGGCCAACCTGAACAAATATGGTAACACCTCCGCCGCATCCATCCCGATCGCCCTTGACGAAGCCGTCAGAGAGGGAAAAATCAAAGCAGGAGACATAATTGCCGCATCCGGATTTGGAGCGGGATTAACCTGGGGAGCAGCGGTGTTTAGGTGGAAGTAAACTAGCAGATAACCAACTTGGCGTGGAATAAAAACCAAATTTATTGAATAAACAAGTCAATTCCTTTGCGCCTTAGCGCCTTTGCGTGAGATAAAAACCAACAAATAAAAACGAAAAATGACAAAAATAGCGTGGGTTTATCCCGGACAAGGATCACAAAAAGTAGGCATGGGAAGCGATTTAAGCGAACTTCCCCTAGCACAAGAAAAGTTTAACATAGCAGCAGAAATCTTAGGTTGGTCAGTTTTAGACAAGTGTCAAAACGAAGACGACTTATCCCAAACCCTTTATACCCAACCCTGTTTATTTGTCATCGAAAGCATTTTGAGTGACTTATTGCAAGAAAAAGGCGAACAACCAGATTTAGTGGCAGGTCATAGTTTAGGGGAATATAGCGCATTATATACAGCGAAAGTGTTTGATTTTGCCACCGGTTTAAACTTGGTGAAACAACGGGCAGAATTGATGAATTCTGCGGCGGGTGGCAAAATGGCTGCTTTGATGAAATTCGATCGCCTCCAGTTAGAAACCGCTTTGAATAGCATTCCCGACGTGGTATTAGCGAATGATAATAGCGCCGAACAAGTGGTAATTTCTGGCACACCGGAAGCAGTGGATCTGGTATTAGCACAGGTTAAAGCCAAACGAGCGCTTCCCTTAAAGGTTTCGGGTGCTTTTCATTCACCTTTGATGGCGCAAGCATCCCAAAAATTTACTGAAGTTTTAGAGCAAGTAAGTTTTCAAGAAGCGGAAGTCCCCGTTTTATCTAATATTGAGCCATTTCCCACCATTAACAGTGAGGAATTAAAACAGAGGTTAATTAAACAAATGACCGGCGGTGTACGTTGGCGAGAAATTATGCTACAACTACCAGAAGAAGGCATTGAGCAAGTTATGGAAGTGGGACCAGGTAATGTTTTAACAGGTTTAATTAAACGAACTTGTCCCAACTTAAGCTTAAAAAATATTGCCACAGTTGCTGATTTTTGATAGTAATCTTTTAGCGAATAACTCTCAGTTATTACCTCGATTTATCCGGTAATTTACAACGGCAAAGTTTAAAGCTTTTAGTGCGATCCTAAATTAGTTGTAAAAAATTGTTTTCACCAAACCTTTACTGTAGAGACGTTGCCTGCAACGTCTCTACACAACAAACAGAGGACTGCTATAGTGCGAGCATCTTGTTCGCTAATACCAAATCTGCGCTAGAATTGAAAAATAAAATTACCCCTATTTATTTTTTAGCTTTTAGTTATCCTATTTTTAACCTTGAGATTAATATTATGGAAGGAAAAGATCGCGAACCTCTCAATAGTTTACTCCTCTATTATCTGTTTAAATGGTCCATTATTGCGCCGACATTTCATACCTATTTTCGCGGACGTATTTATGGTGCTGAAAAAATACCCAAAACTGGGCCAGCCATTATTGTCGCTAATCATGCTAGTTATTTTGATCCACCAATTTTAGGAGCTTCCATGGGACGACCTGTCGCCTTTATGGCCAAGGAAGAACTCTTTGAAATTCCAGTTTTAAAAGAAGGTATCCGTTTGTATGGAGCTTATCCCGTCAAACGCGCTTCCGCCGATCGCAGTGCGATTAAGTCAGCAACAGAGATGTTAAAACAAGGTTGGTTAGCGGGACTATTTATTCAGGGAACTCGCACTCCCGATGGCCGAGTAACCGAACCGAAATTGGGAGCAGCTTTAATTGCGGCTAAAAACCAAATTCCCTTAATACCCGTGTGTCTTTGGGGCACAGATAAAATTTTAGTCGAAGGTAAGAAATTTCCCCAACCTGTTCCTCTAACCGTCAGAGTTGGCGACTTAATTCTCCCACCGAGTTCCACCAAAAAAGAAGAACTCCTCGCAGTCACCGAAAAATGTACTACAGTAATCAATAGCCTGCATGATTTAGGACGTTAACAATTGACAATTAACAATTGACAATTAACAATTAAGTGATAACTAATAACTGATAACTGATAACTAATAGCTGATTATGGTAGAAAATCAATTTAAAGTGAATTTTTGGGGAGTCAGAGGAAGTATTCCTTGTCCTGGAGCCCAAACCGTGCGTTATGGTGGCAACACTCCCTGTATAGAAATGGAAGTAGGGGGGGAAAGACTGATTTTTGACGGGGGGACTGGTTTAAGGGTTTTAGGCCAGTCTTTACTAGCAAAAATGCCCCTTACAGCTTATATTTTATTTACCCATTCCCACTGGGATCATATTCAAGGTTTTCCGTTTTTTGTACCCGCTTTTATTAAGGGTAACACCTTTAAAATCTATGGTCCGATTTCTCCCAATGGTTCAACCATTAAACAGCGTTTAAATGATCAGATGCTACATCCGAATTTTCCTGTACCCTTACAGATTATGCAGTCTGACCTACAGTTTTACGAAGTCGAAATCGGGGAACAGTTAACCATCGGTGAAGTAAGCATCGAAAATGCCCTACTCAACCACCCCGGTGAAGCAGTCGGTTATCGTGTCAATTGGCGTGGACATTCCGCAGCTTATATTACCGATACCGAGCATTTTCCCGATGGTTTAGGGGACAATGTCTTGAAATTGGCGCATAATGCCGACGTGGTCATTATTGATTGTACCTACACGGATGAGGAATATAATAATCCTAAATCTAGCAAAGTCGGTTGGGGTCATTCCACTTGGCAAGAAGCAGTTAAAATGGCGAAAGAAGCCAATGTGAAAAAATTGGTGATTTTTCACCATGATCCCTTGCACGGCGATGATTTTCTTGACAGTATAGGAGAAGCCGCCCAAAAAGTGTTTCCAGGAGCAATTATGGCTAGGGAAGGCACATCCATTGATGTTTTAACCTTAGAAGCACAAGAAATAGACGAATTGCACCAAGTCAGGTAATAGGTTTTTAGGTAATAGGTTTTTAGGTAATAGGTAATAGGTAATAGGTAATAGGTAATAGGTAATGGATTTTTAGGTAATAGGTAATGGATTTTTAGGTAATAACTATCAACTATCAACTGTCAACTGTCAACTATCAACTATCAACTGTCAACTATCAACTGTCAACGATCAACTATCAACTATCAACTATCAACTATCAACTATCAACTGTCAACTGTCAACTGTCAACTATCAACTATCAGCGTGTGGATTACATCTAATCAAAATCATATTTTAACTCCGACTTCCTTAGCTTTGGGGAATTTTGACGGAATTCATCGGGGTCATCAACAGGTAATTAAGCCCATTTTCAGCTATTCTAGGGCCATTAGTACGGTGGTAACTTTTCATCCTCATCCCCATGAGTTTTTTACCGGTGAAAGTAAACCATTACTAACTCCCCTAAGAGAAAAAATTGAACAATTGGAATTTTTAGGAGTCGAACAATTGGTGTTATTATCTTTTAATCGTCAATTGTCTTCTTTAACTCCAGAAAATTTTGTTCGCCATATTTTAGTCGAAAAACTGCGCGCTAATTTTGTTAGTATTGGCCAGGATTTTTGCTTTGGTTATCAACGAAAGGGAACAGCCACTGATTTAGAGGCGATCGCCTCCATATCGCAAATAAAAGTCAACATAACTTCCTTACAAACCTGTCATCAGGAAAGGATCAGTAGTTCCTTGATTCGCGAAGCCTTAGCCCAAGGTGACATAATCAACGTCCAGCGACTGTTAGGAAGGCCTTACAGTTTAACCGGAATCGTCATGGAAGGGCAAAAATTAGGGAGGACGATTGGTTTTCCCACGGCAAATTTAAAGATCAATCAGCGCAAATTGTTACCTCGTTTTGGGGTTTATCTGGTTCAAATTAAAATTAGTCAACCTGTAGCTAGTTCTCCCTTTGATATTTCCATTCATGATTGGTCAGGAGAAGTAAATACCCTGAATCAAACAAAAATTAGCGCGGAAAAATGGGGAGTTATGAACATTGGAAATCGACCTACTGTTAACGGTCAAAATACCACGGTGGAAGTGCATTTATTCGACTGCAATCAGGATTTATATGGTCAACAATTAACCGTTAGTTTGGAGCAGTTTTTACGTCCAGAACAAAAATTTTCCTCTCTTGATTCTTTGAAAGAACAAATCCTAAAAGATTGTTCAACAGCAAAAGAAATAATTAAGGAAAAAATATGATGAAAATTAATCGTAATCAAGTTCAAAAATATCTCAATAACCTTCAGTTTACCGACCTTTTTATCAAAGAATTGGGCTGGAATTATTGTCAAACAGAGACCTTTAATCTTAAAGTAAATGATAGCGTTTTTCAGTTAGAGGCGATCGCAAAAAAAAAAGGGATAACTGTTTATCATTGTCACGCAAAAAATGGTCAATTACCTGATTATAATACTAGGAAAAAAATCGACACAGAAATAACAAATTATAGTCAAGAACATTTTATTATTTATACTGATCAAAAAGAACAAATTTGGCAATGGGTAAGACGAGAAACGGGGAAACCTTTAACTACTAGAGAATATCGTTATAGTTGTCAACAAACTGGCGAAAATTTAATTCAAAAATTAGAAGACTTATATATAAGTTTTGAAGATGAGGAGAATTTAACCTTATATGAAGTAACAAAACGGACAAAAAAAGCCTTTGATCTCGATAAAGTTACCAAGAAATTTTATGATCAATTAAAAAAAGAACACACCAAATTTTTAGGATTTATCACAGGAATTAGCCAAGATTTTGATAAAAATTGGTACGCTTCTTTAATGTTAAATCGTTTAATGTTCGTGTATTTTATTCAGAAAA
>JAABRE010000101.1 GCA_011391125.1 Synechococcales cyanobacterium S06 | reverse complement strand
CACTGTTTTATGATGTTTACCAGACCAGAAATAGTCAATTAATTCTGCCTTTAAATGATTACTGTATGGTTTGTCAATAACCATGTCATCAACGCTTAATGTTCCACCCTTTAAGACCAGCGATTCTTTAACTATGTCCCTTAAATCTTGTGGTTCATATTTTTGTGTAATTAAAAATCTATTTATTGAATCATGGGATAAATTCCCTAAAATATGAGATAATCTTACACAACTAATATATTTAGGTTCTGAAAGTAAAAAGAGAACATAAATAGCCAAATTACATTGAGAATTGGTGGGTTTTACTTTAAGTTTCATAGCCAAATATTTAGTTTGAAAATTTCTCAACCATTTTCTACTGAGAAAATGGCTTTTGTCAATATTTCTGGTCAAAATTCAAGTTAGAAGGCAAAAAAATGTATTTCAAGATACAAAAAATCGACTATACACTTTTCTAGTTATTTGTCAATGCGTAAGTTCTATGTTTGTTAAAATGTTACTCTTATACAATTTATCCTACCCACCTTAAAATCATAACATATCATGACATCTCATTTCTTTACAAAACTTTACAAAATAGTTACAAATATATGATGCTCAATGATTTTTTATAAAATACGTAAGTGAAAGAGGAGCAATCGCTGTAATCGTAAGGATATAACTAAATAATAATACTTACGTAAAGCTGTTAGGTCGGATTCCTCAGAGATTATTTTCTGTTTGGATTTGGATAATTAGGGGGCTAATTATTAACCATCGGCTAAATCTACATTATCCTTTCTCTGGGTTTTTAAAAAGTTATTTAAAACTGATTTTTTCCTTGGTATTTTGGGCATTCTTGGCCGTTTTAAGTATATTTAATACCTGTTTTGGGGGCCTTCCTCCAGGGAAAAAATGTATAATTCGATACCATGTCATATCAGTTATCAGTTAACAATAGGGGTAGGGTTTATCCCTACCCTGTGACCACCTGTAGGGGTAGGGTAGGGGTAGGGGTAGGGGTAGGGCAACCACAAGGGTTGCCCCTACGAAGGTCGGGCGATCGGAGCACCTGTAGGGGTAGGGTAGGGGTAGGGTTTATCCCTACCCTGTGACCACCTGTAGGGGTAGGAGTAGGGCAACCACAAGGGTTGCCCCTACGAAGGTCGGGCGATCAAAGCACCTGTAGGGATAGGGTTTATCCCTACCCTGTGACCACCTGTAGGGGTATTAAATCGATCGCCATAATTTGGCGGTATGGTCATTGACGGTGGCGAAGTTTTCGCCGTCTGAACTAAAGGCCATTGCTGTGATTTCTTCTTCTAAATTATGTAGTTCTGCTCCGGTGGGAATGTACCAAAATTTGAGGATGTTATTATCACTATTACTGGCTAGGAGTTTGCCTTTGGGGTGGATGGCGAGGTTTCTAATCGTGGTATTATGTCCTTTAAATTGTTGGATTTCTTCTTTGGTATTTATGTCCCATTGACTAATGGTTTTGTCGTCGGTGATGGCGAAAATTGTCTGACCATCTGGACTAAAAATTAAGGATTTACAACTACTATATTCATGGTTAATTATCATTAATAATTCGCCGGTTTCGACTTCCCAAATTTTGATCTTTTTGCTGCCACTACTTACTAAAATGTTGGAATTAGGACTAAAAACTAGGGATTCTATTTGATGATCATGGGGTAATAAATAATCTTTATTTTTCCCTTCGTTGTTATATATTTCCCACACTTTAAGATAACCTTTTGAGTCACTCATTGCTAAGTAATATTCGTTATTACTTATTGCTAAAAGTTTAACATCTTCTTCTAAAAAGTCTTTTTTCCATTTGTATTCTCCTAAATGTCTTTGGTATAAGTTAATTTGATTTTTATTTTTGGAAGACAGTCCATAATCTAGTTTAATCGTGCTATAAATGGCTAAATGATTACGGAAATTATTATTAATAATTGTGTGTTCATAATTCTGGGGTGAAAATTGATTTGCTGTTACTAAACTTTTATTAACTTCAAAGTCTTCCAGGGGTTTTCCCGTGTTAAAATCAAACAATCTTACATATAATAATTGGGTTTCTCTCCGGTGATATTTTCGGTTATAAAGTCCTAAAAATAAGGCAATAAAATATCGGGTGTCAGCGGAAATTGCCAGGCTGATTAATTCATTTCTCATGCTGGGCCGAGGAATCGATTCATCGTCGATAAATGATTTCGGATTGATTTCATATTTTTTGGTGATACTTAATCCTTGAACATATTTAATTGCTATTTCTTGGTTAATATCACCGGTAAATTTTACTGGTATTATCTCCGTATTCTTAACTGTTAGATCCGTCGGTATTTCCTCTATTTCTGCTTCTTCTTCTACTAATTCCCCCGCTAAAATTTCAAAGTCAGCTTCAATTTTTTCCTCTATTCCCAGTTTATCTAAACATTGATTTAATTTTTCGATGTACTGGCGATCGCCATTAGTTAAATTTGTCTTCAATCTTGACAAATGAGGTTCTATCCCGTGTTCGTCTATTAGTTCATCGTCTAATAAACCTCGTTGTTTCAACCAATATTTAAGGGATTTGATTGCTTGGTTACTAGCCCAATCAGCGTGGGAAATCTCACTTAAAACAAGGGCAAAATCGAGCATTAATTCGGGTAAGATTACTCCGTGACTTTGGCTTAAACTTTGGTATAGTTTCTCATAATAAATGTTAATTGATTCGAGAATTTCTTCCACTAATTGCTCTTGTTTAATATCCTTAATTAAACCGGAAATAAGAGTGGGTAAAAGGGGAGGTAATTGATATTCTCTCAGGAAATATTCATCAGCTACTAATCCGGTAAAAATACAATGGTAAATTATTAAAAATTCCGCTAAATTTTGGAAGTCTTCCTCGTTAACTAGATAGGTAAATTTTAAGTTATTAATCCCAGCTTTGGTTAATTCTTCTTCTTGTTTTAAAGTGTTTAAATTTTGGACATCTTCTCCGCCATAAAGTTGATCAATTTCGTCGGTTTTTTTGCCTAATTCCATTAGTTTATTGCGGGTTTTTTCCCAAACTAAAGCCCTATCTTTGGCGGAATTAAAGAGTATTTCTTGGTAGGGTAAACGAGAAATAACTGGACGGTAGTTATAATTTACCCCATTTTTAAACCAGTGTGCGATTCTAAAATTGAGATATTTTCCGTCGATTTCTGATTCTAGAATTAAGGTTGGTTCGGTTTTAAAGACACTAAATAATGATTTTATACTCGCTTCACTGTGAAATGATTTACTCACCCACGCCCCGGCTAAAAAGTCAATTTCTCGCCGAGAGGTGGTATAATTAAGGAGAAATTGTCTCAATCCTTCGGCAATTGTTAACTCAAGATTTGGTAATTCTAAAATGTTATTGGAGGCATTTTCGATGCGTTCAAATTGCAAATTTGGCGGCGCAAAAAAGACTCGCAAAGGGATATTTGTTTCGGTATTATTATGGTTGATAATGTCAGAAGTTACTAACCAAAGGGGTGAATTATCTAATTTTTTTTGTTCTTCTAAAACTTGCAAGGAAGATTGTCTTTGATAGTTTAAGACTTGAGTTTGAAGACTTTGATTTAAGGCTAATAATTGCAATTGTAGGCTTTTCTCTTGTTGCCAACGCCACTTTTCAAAGTCGATTTGCTCGGATAATTTATGATTGTCCGTTGTTTGAATATAATGTTTTATTTCCTTAGCTTTTTGCGGATTTAATTGTGCTAATTTAGGAGCTAAATTTTGTTGATTTTGCTCTTGTAAATATTGTAATTTTAGTTGAGTTGCTTGTAATTTTTGATAATCTTTTGCTAATTGTTCATCTTGAGAAATAATCTCAACTCCCGTATTACCTAAAGAAGCGATGGAAGATGGTACAATAAATTGCGCTGTATTAATGATAGATTTACCAATACCAGTAACAAATTTCCAAATCATATTAATTATAAATAAGTGTTATTTCTGTAACTATAGTATATTCTATAGGGGTGCTGTTTCCCCTCCCTAGAGCGTAAAACCAACTCGACAAAATTGTAGGGTTGATTTTAACACTGGATTGCTAAGATAGAGAAATCCGTGCGATTGAAGAAATCTGATTTTTTGTTATTTATTCCTCTGACTGCAATATCTGTTTTACTTCCTCTAAAGAATAGGATTGTAAATTATATTCAGCCTGTTTTGCTTCTCTTAAATCTAAAATATCTTCTAAATCTTCTAGCATTTCTTGTATTTTTAAAAATTCTTGATAAGGTAAAACAGCAAACTCTTTTTGTCCATTTTTTGTGATAAATTCGGCGTTTAGTTTCATGATAATTTATTGATAAGCTTGGCTACGATGTTTAATGCGATAAATAATTATTTGATTACCTTCTATTTCAAATAATACTCTATATTTACCGACTCTCAATCTATATTCGGGAGTAAAGTTAGTTAACTTTTTAAGATCACCTCTTAAATTATCTTGGAGTAGCTCAATCTTAGCTAAAATTTGATCAATATTTTTCTGATCTAAGGTTTTTAAATCTTTCAAAGCACGAGGTTTTAATTTGATTTGATAAATCATTTATTTTTAATTTATGCCAATTTAAATTGTATCATCTAATTTTAACAGTTGTACTAATTTAAGAAATCGGGGTTCTTGATTCCTATTATTAAATTACTCTTGATAATTTAGGGTTATTATTATTTAAGGTGGCTTGTTGTTGTCATTTAGCGCTACCCTACGGATAGGCGCAACAACAAACCTTCTTTATTTTTTACCAAGAAAATTGGATTAAAAGCCTCCCCTTGAAAGCAGGGTGTTTTCATTCTCGGAGGTGAAAACGGTGGGGGATTGGGGAATGGGGGAATGAGGATTTGGGGATTGAGGGATTGGGGGGAAACGATATTCTTAACCCCCTAACTCCCTAACTCCCTAACTCCCTAACTCCCTAACTCCCTAACTCCCTAACTCCCCAACTCCTTGTTTAGTGTTCCTTGTTCAAAATAAAAAATTTAGAATGAAAACACCTGGCCTTGAAAGGGGAGGAAAATAAAAATATTCCTTATTTCCAGCTACATTTAGGTGTACGGGTTAACGGCCATTAACCCCTACTGTTAACTGTTAACTGATAACTGATAACTGAAATGACCAATAATTTTGCTTAGGTCTTTACTAACAATTTTTCGGGTTTGATGCTACTCGCTTCAAGTAAAGCTGCTTCCGAGGGTAATTTGACATTAGAAGCTAAGTTTAATTTTTCTAATAGCAAAATAAACCAATAGGTTGGGTCGGGTAAATAAACAATCTTGCCATCTTGAATGGAAAAACCATGACGAGCAGACCATTGAAAGGCGTGATGCAAGTTGTGCCATCCTTCACCTAGGGTAATAAGGGCAACAAACCAGTTATTTCTGCTTTGATCCTTACTGTCAAAGGGTTGCTGTCCCCATAAATGGGAAAGGGAGTTGACGGTGGCCACCCCATGAAACAGGATGGTGGTACTCAAAAAGAATGCACCGAGAAATTCAAGTCCCCCAATTCCGTAGGAAATTGCGCCCAAAAGAATCAAGGGTACAAAGTGAAAACGGTCAATTAGTTTTAATCCCCAATCTGCTTCCACATCAGCCGGAAGGCGATCGGGCCAAGAGTTGCCCACCAATAACCAGCCTCCTTGGGACCAAATAAACCCTTTAATTCCTGTATTGGGTAGATTTGGTGAGTGGGAATCATCAAGTTGATCGGAATTGTTATGATGGTTTTGATGATGTCCTTTCCACCAACTAGGTCCCATCTGCCCCGATGAAGAAGCAATAAAACAGCCTACCCATTTGATAATCGCCGAAGTTTGATAGGATTTATGAATGATGAGACGATGGTAGATACCAGTAATCGCCAACATTCTTACCAGATAAAGCACAATTCCATAGAGTAGGGCATTCCAGGAAAGTCCGGTCCAAAAAGGAAGTAAAGCGCCAAGGTGCATAACCAGGACTTGAATTGGTCCTAAACTGTAACTGAGGATTAATAATTGAGGATATTTTGTCATAAGATCAGAAATAATGACTAAATTTAGGTGAGCTAAGGTTAAGTTAACAAAACCATCACTTTTATCTTAGTTAATTCTGCTCATTTTCGATTATCTAAATTAGTGAATTTGGTTGAGAAATTTAAACTAATTCATCATTTTATTAATTTACATAGTCTATTTTTCTTTATGAAAGAGATACAAATTAACCCAAATATTCAAGCAAAAAGAGAGGAAATTATTAAAATTGTCGCTAAATATGGCGGTTCAAATATTAGAATTTTTGGCTCTTATGCAATACGTGAAGCAACAATTAATAGTGATCTTGATTTACTCGTGGATATTGAAACAGGAAGAAGTTTATTAAATCGGATTGGAATGATGCAGGAATTAGAAGATTTATTAGGAATAAAAGTAGATATTGCTAAACCAGAAAATTTACATCAATGTATCAGTGAACAAGTATTAAAGGAAGCAATTAGTTTATGAAATTCGGTTTCAAAAAGCAGATTTTTTTTCAAGAACTTAGCTTTTTAATTTATAATTAAATTATAAGGGTTCAAGTCCAAGGAGACCAGTAAAAATGACTAATTCCCTGTTTTCAGATGCTAGTAAAAGATTAGAAAAAGCTTTAAAATATGTGTCGATTTCTGATGATGCCAGCGCCCGTTTGCGTTATCCTAAAGCTAGTTTGAGTGTCTCAATTCCTGTCAGGATGGATAACGGTAGTTTGCGCATTTTTCAGGGCTATCGCGTGCGTTATGATGACACTCGCGGGCCTGGTAAGGGGGGGGTACGCTATCACCCGAATGTCACTTTAGATGAGGTCCAATCCCTGGCTTTTTGGATGACTTTTAAATGTGCTTTGTTGAATCTACCTTTCGGGGGCGCAAAGGGCGGTATTACGGTTAATCCCAAGGAGTTGTCGAAGCAGGAATTGGAACGCTTGAGTCGTGGTTATATTGATGCGATCGCCGATTTTATCGGTCCGAATGTGGATATTCTCGCCCCAGATGTTTACACCAATGCCATGATCATGGGTTGGATGATGGATCAATATGGCATTATTTGCCGTCAAATTTCTCCGGCCGTAGTGACGGGAAAACCATTGACCATGGGGGGAAGTCAGGGCCGAGATTCGGCTACGGGACAAGGTGCTTTTTACGTCATTAATAATATTTTACCTAAATTTGGTCATAGTCCAAATAATACAACCATCGCAGTTCAAGGGTTTGGAAATGCGGGGGCAATTGTGGCGGAATTATTAGCAAAAGGGGGCTATAAAGTAGTAGCAGTAAGTGATTCTTTGGGAGGAATTTATGCAGAAAAAGGCTTAGATATTCCTAGTATTCGACAGTATAAAAATGAACATCGAGGTATTAAAGGAGTTTATTGTCAGGATACTGTTTGTAGTATAGTTGAACACAAAACTATTACGAATGAAGAGTTACTAACTTTAGATGTAGATGTGTTAATTCCCGCTGCTTTAGAGAACCAAATTACTTCAAAAAATGCAGATAAAATAAGGGCTAAATATATCTTTGAAGTGGCAAACGGTCCTATCACTTCCGAAGCTGATCAAATATTAGAAAATAAGGGAATTTATGTGTTTCCTGATATTTTGGTAAATGCTGGAGGGGTTACAGTGAGTTACTTTGAGTGGGTGCAAAATCGGAGCGGTTTATATTGGACAACGCAAAAAGTCAATGAAACTTTAAAGGAAAAAATGGTAGCTGAAACTGAGGAAACTTGGGCAATTTCTCAGGATTTAGGGGTGTCGATGCGTACTGCTGCTTATATTCATGGTTTAAATAGATTAAGTGAAGCACTTGACGCTAAAGGAACTCGCAATTACTATGTAAATGGGTAATAGTTAATTGATTATTGACAATTAACAATTGAGAATTGACATTTTGTAGGGGTAATTCATGAATTACCCCTACGGTAATACGGGAGATAAAAACATGAAAATTAAACAAGTATTTTTCACATTTTTGATAGTAATGGTCACGGTTTTTAGTGCTAATAATTTATCAGCAAGTACATTGAAACCTAAAATTCAACTTGCTATTTTATTGGATTCAAGTAACAGTATGGATGGGTTAATTGACCAAGCAAAAAGTCAATTATGGAAGATAGTAAATCACTTAACAAAAGTTAGTAAAAATGGTGAAAAACCAATTTTAGAAATTGCTTTATATCATTATGGTAACGATTCTTTACCTTCACAAGAAGGCCATATTAGACAGTTAACAAGGTTTACTCCAGAATTAGATTTAGTCTCGCAAAAGTTATTTGAAATTAAAACAAATGGTGGCCAAGAATATGCTGGTTGGGTCATAAATTCGGCGACCAAAGAGTTAGAATGGAGTAAATCTCAAGCAGATTTTCGCGCCGTTTTTATTGCAGGAAATGAACCTTTTGATCAGGGTCCGGTTGTATGGAATGATTCAGTTAAAAAGGCCCATCAAAAGGATATTATTATTAATACCATTTATTGTGGTGCTTCTGAAAATGACGAGCGCAATTTGTGGGCAAAAGCGGCTAATATTGGTCAGGGTAGTAATTTTAACATCGATCAAAATCAGGAGATAGTCAATATTCCTACCCCTTATGATGAGGAAATTAATGACTGGAATCGGAAGTTAAATGATACTTATATTCCTTTTGGAAATGATGGTTTAGCTGGTCAAGCTAGACAGTCAGCAGAAGATGAAAACGCTATACAGCAAGGTGTTTTGTCTTCTAGAGGTGCTTCTAAAGTATCAGATTATTATCGTAACAGTTCTTGGGATTTAATAGATGCGTTAGAAGATGGATCTGTTAAGTTAGAGAATATTAATAATAATGATTTACCGGAAGTTATGCGGAAAATGACATTACAAGAAAAATCCAATTATGTAGCAGGAAAAAAAGCTGAGAGGGAAAAAATTAAGCAAATTATTGTCGATTTATCTAAAAAACGTACTGCTTATATTGACCAGCAAACTATCAAACATAGTCCTAAAGATACCTTGGATTATGTAATAATTGAAAGTCTAACTAAGCAGTTAGAAAATAAGGGTTTTGTGTTAGATAATTAGCTGGTAAGTTTGGCAATTTTTATAAATTTTGTCAGATTAGTAAGACTTTAAAAAATAATGAAATATTAAACTATGCCAAGAAAAATTCGCGAGTTGAAAACTCAAATTAGGCGTGAAGGATTTGTTTATCTACCTAAACGTGGAAAAGGTAGTCATGAAAGATGGCAACATCCTTTACTTTCTAAAACACTTACAATATCAGGTAAAGATGGCGACGATGTGCCCTTTTATTTAGAAAGACAATTAAGCAAATTGTTAATAGAATTACAACAATTAAGAGAGGATAAAAATTAATGAATAAATACAGTATGATCGTTGAATGGTCAGAGGAAGATCAATTTTTTTTAGTTACAATTCCCGAGTTTGCTGATCTTGTTGTCATGCCTTGCACCCATGACAAAACCCGTGAAGGTGCGATCAAAAAGGGTGAAGAAGTGATCGAAATGTATTTAGAAGCTTGGAGGTTGGAAGGTCAAGAAATCCCTAAACCTAAAACTCTTCAATTTGCTTAAATTAAATAATGTAAGGTCTGCAAATTTGATAAATTTTATTATTTTAGTAATAATTTATCCTTAATTGCCTAGCTTACTCTATCTGTATGACTGTTCAATGATAGCAATTTCCTCCTCATTTAATCCGTATAATTCATACACTAATTGGTCTATTTGTTTATCAATTGCAGTTATTTGTTGTGCGATTATTTGAGTTCCACTGGGGATTTTTTCGGAGCTTAATTTATTATTTAATAACAAAATTTTTTTTACTAATTGAGTAATTTTATTATGCTTATTTAATTCTGACTTTTGAGAGAAATCAATGGTATAAATAGGGAAAGGTTTGAGATAATTTGTTGTAAAACAAAAATAACCACCTCTTAAGACATAACCAGTATTAATTATAAACCACCACATTAACTTTGAATTAAATAATCCTAACCAATATAACTCATTTTCTTGACAGTTAGGATCAGGAATTAAAGCATAAACTTTCGTATTAAAATAGAATTGTTTCCTGTTCAAAGTCATATTACATCCTAAACTAATTTCTGGAGTAATAATTTTAGTAGATTCAAAATCAAGAATTGAACGTCCACGATGACAAATATACCAATATTTAGGATTTGTTTTATATTTAATTCTTAATTGGGTAATTTCTTCTTTGTATTGACTCAAATATTCATAAGCTAAAGGAAATTTAATTTTAAATTCATTTTCTTCTAAAGGAACTGTTTTTTTACCTTGCAATTTATAAGGATAAATACAATAATAATTATAATCAGGTTCGGTATATCGAGAAACATTTTCACCTTTTAAAACAGGTTTTAAAATTGATTTTTCTATTTTAATAGTTGTTTTTAAACGCCGAGAAAAAACTTCAATAAGATCTTCTTTTTCCAAATCCTTAGATATTTTTGCCAAAAAATATATTTCATCAATTCCTGTAACAATACCTTGAAAAACTTTGATAAATTTATCTCCAATCGTAAATTTACCTTGCTGAATTTTCTTCAAAATTTCTCCATTAATATTAGATGTTAAGGACCAAGATTTTGCTCCTAATTGAGATATTAAAATTTGGCTAAAATTATGATTATTAAGTTGATTAGATAATCCTAAATTACTTAACTTAGGAAATTCATAATATTCTAAAACTTTATTTTTCATTTTACTAATAGTAATAATTCCCGTATAAGTGGAAGCTTGTTCAAAAACTAAATTTTCGCCAAAACTAATCAGTGATTTAATAGCTTGATGTGAAACTAAAAAAATCCTTAATCCCGAAGCAAAATCACCATTAGTAAATTTATGAGGACAAATATAACTTAAATAACCTTGAGAAGATAATAAATGAAATCCTCTTTCAATAAACAAGCAGTATAAATCAAAACGTTTAATAGCACTTTCATAAGTTTCGATAAAATAATTAATTTGATTCTGATAATATTCTTGTAATCCTTGTATTCTCAAATAAGGAGGATTCCCAATAATAATATCAAAACCTCCTTGTTTCATAATAGTCGGAAAACCGGATTCCCAATCGAAAACATTAACTCGATACATTTCATCTTCATCCAGTAAAGTTAACTGAGTGTCGTGATAATAATCTGAACTAATCAGAGAATTACCGCATTTTATATTATAATCTAAATCCGGTAACGCACGCTCTTTTAAAAACTGTAATTGTTGGTTTACCGTTTCCTCAGATTCTCCCTCTAATACCTTTAATAATAGGGATAATTTGGTAGTTTCTACCGCTTGTTGGTCAATATCTACACCGTAAATATGGGTTAACAAAATGCGTTTTTTCTCAGCAGAAGTTAAAGCAAATTCTCCCCCCATTTTTTGATAGATTTTACTCTGGTATTTCTTAGTATTTTTTATATATTGGTCTAAATACCAATTAAGTAGGAAAGTGTAAGCAACAATTAAAAATGAACCGCTACCACAACTAGGATCAAGAATACTTAAATCACCGATTTTCTCTGGTTTTTTTCCCTCTAAAACTTTACCGATGGTATTAGCAATAATATAATCAACAATGTAGCTAGGAGTATAATAAACACCTCCTGCTTTTCTAACTTCGGGTTTATCTTCAATGATTACTTGATGACTGACTGATAGATTAATGACTTTCCCTAAAAATTGTTCATAAACTTGTCCTAATATTTCGATGGGAATTACGGAAAATTTGTATGGACTTTCGGGGGGATAAAGTTTTCTGAGAATGGTTCTCAAAGGTTGGTTATCTATCTTTAAATTCAGGGTAAAATCGTCGAAGTTATCCCTTTTTTTCTCGGTTGTAAAGTTAAATAAACTAACATTATAACGATGATCTGAATTGAGAAATATTCGGGTTAATTCTTGATAAATATGATCTGATTCTAATAAATTAAATAACTGGTAAGATTTTTCTAACCCTTTATCTTCACAAATTCTCAGGAAAATTAACCGATTAATTATCATTTGAACTGCAAAATTTAACTGTTTTTCTATAATTTTATGGTTAAGAAATACGATATTTATTGCTAATAAATAGCGCCATTTTTCTAATTGTTTTAATAAGTTGGTAGGGTTGGCAATGCCCACCCTACAATTATGATTGTTCAATAATTGCGATTTCATTGTCATTTAATCCATATAATTCATACACTAATTGGTCTATTTGTTTATTAATTGCTATTATTTGTTGTTCGATTATTTTCTTACCACTGGGTATTTTTTCCGTGATTATTTTGGTATTTAATAAGAGAATTTTATCAACTAATTGAGTAATTTTATCAGAGCAATTTTTTTCTTTATTATTATCTAAATTAAGAGAATAAATAGGTAAACGTTTAACATGAAGTGCTTTAACTTCTGCAAAAGTTTCTCCTCTTTCTGGGTTAAGTTTACCATAATAAAAATTAAGTAATTTGGAATTAAGTAGCCCTAAAATATAATAGATATTATAATTACAGCTACTTTTTAAGATAATAATATGCAAATTATTTCGACAAACAAAGGAATTATCAATAATTGTTGCAATTAAAGAGTCACCTGTTTGACGAATAACAATTTTTTCTGTTATTTCAAAAAAGATTTTAGGATCACGAGGTGCAGCTAACCAACTTCCGTAACTAATCCAATAATTTTCATTCCAATAATTAGTATATTTATGAATTAAACTTCCCCTTAATAAAGGTTTAAATGTTTCATCTTTTTGATACTCAGAAACAAAGGGTTTTTCTTTGACAATTTCCGCAGTTTGTGGAGGTTTTCCCTTACCTTTTTCAAATGGTTTTACTCCATTTTTAATCTCACAAATTAACTCCAGTGGTTGAGAAAGTGACTCTATTTTCTGACAGATATTTTCGTTAGTTTCATTTTGAAATATAGAAACAATATCTCCATTTTTTGCTATCCAAGAAGACTGTTTTATATAAAAGGTTTCTGTGGTATTTTTCCCATCTTCTAGGGTAATTAATATCTCATTATTTGTCGGTTTTTCTTTCTGAATAATGACAATTTCACAATCAACTGTGACTTTAGCAAAAACTTTATATAAAAAGTGGACAATTTCCCGAATACTATAATTATTAATTAAGTATTTTCTAAAATTTGTACCTGAAAAAAGTTGCTCCCAAGTATTAGAAATAATTAAACTTAAATAACCTTTATTTTTTAGCAAGTTAGACAAACTTAACTCCATAAAAATTATATAAGTATCCGCATTTTTAGGACTATTTGGATAATGTTTCAGTAAATAATTAATATCTTTATTGGTTAATAATGCTCCATAAGGAGGATTACCAATAATAATATCAAAACCTCCCGATTTCATAATATTAGGAAAACCCGATTCCCCATCGAAAACATTTACTCGATACATCTCATCTTCA
>JAABRE010000100.1 GCA_011391125.1 Synechococcales cyanobacterium S06 | reverse complement strand
AACATTAGGTTTTTGATACACAAATTCAGCATAAAAACAGCCATTTCTAGGGAGTATTCTTAACTCTTTAAGATTATTAAAAGCTAAATTTGTGGGCATTGGTATATAGAAACAATTTAACCCAAAACAAGCTTTAACCTTTTTGCCTAAAGGTATTCTAATTTGGTCATTAACAAGTTTTAAAGCTTGTTTAGGATAAGTTATTAAAGCTAAACCACCACTTTTTCTATAATTAGGTAGTTTTGGTTTTTTATCTAATTTTCCTTTATAAAAAAGTTTATTTAATGCTTTAAAAGAAGCAAAACTTTCAGCTAAACTTCTTAAAATTTGCTGTGCAGCTTGAGAATAAAGAAACTGAAAATGAAGGTTTTGTTTCAAAGATTTTTCTAAATCGTATTTCCCGACAATATACTTAGCTTTGAAAAACAGCTGACGAGCTAAATAAATCCCACAATTAGTGAGATTATTGGCTTCGGTACACAGATAATCGAGAAATGGCAGTATTTCTTGATTAGAAATTAAATTTTGCTGACAAGCATACATAGCTTTAACATTAAGTTAACTTTTATAGATTCTAGCTTTTTGCTAGTTTTTTTTAGTTTAATTATAAATTTAACCATTGTCAAGTTGTTAAATAAAGATACGGGGGACTAAAGTCCCAGTTCGCTCGACTCACCTCGCCTTAAAAGGCGAGGCTTTTCTCGCTCACAGTATCAACTGTAAAAGTTCCTTGTTGCGCGTAGGGGCGAACGGCCGTTCGCCCCTACATAGTGCGCTAAAGCGCAACAACAAACCTTCTTTTTAATTACTATAAACTCTTCCCTTCCAATAACCTCCTTTACCTTGGTAATGACGCAGCGCTGAATCAATTGTCATTAAGTTATAAAGTAATGCAATTAAAGGTAAACTAAAACTCCAAAAAGGGGATATTTTATATAGTTTAATTGTGGGAAAATAACTTAAACTCATTAATAACCAAATTGCTAAAGATAGACGAATAATGATATAATTTTGTAACCAAAAACCCAAGATTAAACTAACAGGAGCAGCTAAATAAATTAAACTCATGCCGATTAATGTACCAACTAAAAGTACAGGGGAATAATTAAGTTGAGTAAAAGCTGTACGGGCCACCATATCCCAAATGGTATCAAGGGAATTATACTCCCTTAAACTGCAAGTTTTTTCGCTTAAACCTAGCCAAATGGGGGTATTTTTTTCTGTGTGGAATTTAACTTTTTGCCCTAAAGTGCAATCATCAATTAAAGCATCTTTTAAGACTTCAATTCCCCCAATTTTCTGTAAAGTTTCTGTTTTAATTAAGATACAACCTCCCGCTGCTGCTGCCATTTTTTTATTCACATTATTAACCCAAGGAAAAGGGTATAATTTTTGAAAAAAGAAGACAAAAGCAGGGATTAAAAAACGCTCCCAAAAACTTTCACAACGCAATAAAACCATCAAAGAAACTAACTCTAACTGCTTATTTTTGGCCTTATAAATTAGCTCCTGTAAATTAGTTTTATGGTGTTTAATATCTGCATCAGTTAACAAAATATAATCAGGATTATAATTACTTGCGTAATTAATCCCCTGATTTAAGGCCCATAATTTTCCTGTCCAACCTGATGGTAATTCCTGTGAATTTATCACCTCAAAACGGTCATTTAAACCCAAATTTTGTGCTAAATTCCTCGCAATATTACCAGTATTATCTGTACTTTGATCATCCACCAAAATAACCCGTAATTTACCCGCAAATTCCTGCTCTAAAATCGACTTTAAACTAATCGGTAATAACTCTGCTTCATTTCTCGCTGGAATAATTACACAAACCGAAATATTGTCTTGACAAATATCATTTTTTGTGCTATTAATTTTCTGATTACATAACCAGAAATTACCCCAAAAAATAAGCAAAAACAACCAAATTAACAAAGAAATTCCTAAACTAAAATAGATAAAATTATTCATAATTAAAATATAGAATAATAGACATCGTAGGTGGGCAATGCCCATCCTACCAATTGTTAATTTTTAATTATCAATTATCAATTGTCAATGGTTATATTAAGCTAATAAATACTGTTTTTTTCACACTTTTAACATGGTCAAAATTAACGAAAATTATCTGATTATCAGACTTGAGTTTCTTCAGATGTCGTGTCTTGAAAAGCACTTTTTAACTGAGGTATAGTATTTACAGTAGTGTTAGTTATGACTTCAGAATTATCAGTGGAAACGACCATTTCAATGGTAATCTGTATCATCGCTATATTAACAGAAGCACCCAAATTAACAGTTTGTG
This sequence comes from Synechococcales cyanobacterium S06, assembly GCA_011391125.1. Taxonomy (GTDB): domain Bacteria; phylum Cyanobacteriota; class Cyanobacteriia; order Cyanobacteriales; family JAABRE01; genus JAABRE01. The sequence continues at coordinate 11,289 of JAABRE010000100.1, read as the reverse complement.
CAGATAGTTTTTTTTCTTGTATTCTTTTAGCCGCTATCTGTAAAGTATCTATAGTTTTATCTATAGCCAAGACAATCGCACTTTCGGTTAAATTACCTGTTACATTTAAACCAGAAGTGGTTGCTTCATTAGCTTTATCTATAGCTTGTTTTGTCAGATCTTGTATGTTTTTGAACATATAAAAAGGTTTACTTTTAAGGAAAAGGAATTATAATAGATAATTATAACATATTAACATCAATGAGTCAATATAAAATTGAAAAATATAAATAACTATACCTTAATAGCTAATAATCTTACGTTTTTGCTTAAAAATATCTTTACTTTAGGCGAAATCTATTATTAATTGACAAACTTTTAATTGCATCATTCATAGTAAGCTAATAAATACTGTTTTTTTCACATTTCTAACATGGTCAAAATTAACGAAAATTATCTCAAACTCAAAGCTGGTTATTTATTCCCTGAAATTGCGCGCCGTGTCAATGCTTTCGCAGCCGCCAACCCCGATGCAAAAATCATTAGATTGGGCATTGGCGATGTCACCGAACCTTTACCGAAAGCCTGCCGTGATGCTATGATCAAGGCTGTGGAAGATATGGGCCAGCGTGATTTATTCAAGGGATACGGACCTGAACAAGGTTACGCATGGTTGCGGGAAAAAATCGCTCAATTTGATTTCCAAGCCCGAGGTTGCGATGTTGACCCCAGCGAAATCTTCATTTCCGATGGCTCAAAGTGCGATACAGGCAACATTTTGGACATTTTAGGCCATGATAACACGATCGCCGTCACTGATCCCGTTTACCCCGTTTACGTTGACACCAACGTCATGGCAGGACACACGGGAGAAGCCAACGACAGAGGGGAATACGCAGGTTTAGTTTACATTCCCATCACTGCTGACAATGACTTCACCGCTGCCATTCCCACGGAAAAAGTTGACCTGATTTATCTTTGTTTCCCCAATAATCCCACTGGTTCAACCGCAACCAAGGAGCAATTGCAAGCATGGGTTGATTATGCAAGGGCAAACGGTTCGCTGATTTTGTTTGACGCTGCCTATGAAGCATTCATCACTGATCCCGCAATCCCCCACTCTATCTACGAAATCCCCGGAGCGCGGGAATGTGCGATCGAATTCCGCTCCTTCTCTAAAAATGCGGGTTTCACTGGTACTCGTTGCGCATTGACCGTAGTTCCCAAATCCTTGGTATTCAAGGCAAGTGATGGCTCTGACGTGCAACTGTGGCAATTATGGAATCGTCGCCAATCCACCAAATTTAACGGCGTTTCCTATATCGTACAACGTGGCGCAGAAGCGGTATATTCAGAGGAAGGCCAAGGCGAAGTTAAAGCTTTAATCAGCTTTTACCTCGAAAATGCGAAAATTATTCGGGAGAAGTTGACGGCTGCGGGATTATCTGTTTACGGTGGTGTCAATGCACCTTATGTATGGGTGAAAACCCCAAGTGGCTTGACTAGCTGGGAATTTTTCGATAAATTGCTCCAAGAAGTCAACGTTGTGGGGACACCGGGATCTGGTTTTGGTGCAGCGGGTGAAGGTTATTTCCGCATTTCCGCATTTAATAGTAGGGAAAATGTGGAAGAAGCGATGAAACGCATCACCGAAAATTTAACTATTTAGTAACATTTAAAATCCGATTTTTTTCCTCTTAAAATCGGATTTTTTTAACTGATTAAAAAGTTATAATTTATGCAAATTAAGTTAATAAGTAGGTGGTTACAATTAAATGTAAAAATGCAAAAGTATCTTTTGACCTCGTAATTAATTCTGTAGGGGTCAACGGCCGTTGACCCCTACGAACCTTTATTCATTTTATTTTTAATTACATTTCCTTACTTATCATTAATGCAAAAGATATGAGTGAAAAGGAGAAAAAAGCTTATGTTAGAAAATAAATATAGTAGTATTTCTCAAGCTGATACCGATGTCATTAATTTTAAGGGTAATTTACTATTACTTTCTACCACTAAACTAGCCGTAAATTTAGGGTTAATTTCTAGCTTATATAATTGCCAATTATCGAGGGATTTATTATTAATTTTTAACTGAAAATTGTCGATTTCTATGGTTTTTAAACCTCCCGAAATTCCGGCTCCGATTGCTTTTAAATAGGCTTCTTTTGCTGTCCAAATTTGGTAAAATAACTGCTGTTTTTCTGGGTATTTTAAGTTACTAATTAATTCATATTCTCTAATATGAAAAAAACGTCGTGCTAATTGATCAAGATTCTCGATTTCCCTATTTTGTTCAATATCGACTCCTATTTTTCGCTGAATTGTAAATCCATATAAAGCAAAATTTTCCGAGTGTGAGACATTAAAGTCAACTTCTAAAGGGTTACAATTTTCGGTTAAACTTGGCTTTCCTTTCTCACTATACTTAAATACTATTTCTGAAGGCTTAATATTTAGGTATTTTCCTAGCAGTTTTCTTAACAAACTTCGACATATCATAAACCGATTTTTTAGGTGATCAAACTTAAATTTATTGGCTCTGATTAGCTCATCTTCTGATAAATTATTATCCCATAATTTGTCATCTAAATTAACACAATAAACTTGAATAGTGTCTTTTTCTAATATTAATTGATCTGGTAAATTTTCCATAATTTAACATGATGGTTTTAGAAATCCGATTTCTTCCTAAAAATAGTAGCTTATCAATCAAATTTTTCAAATAAATGGGATTTCTGAATAACTAGGGTAGCCATGTCTCATCTAATAATTGTACTAGCAAATAAGGGCAGTTGTTAGGTAAAGTTTTAATTTTCGCTTTTTCACTGACAATTTTTTTTGATCTTTCATATAAATTATCCAATTCTTCATCTAAATAATTGCGCAAATTAGTTGTGCAAAGTCGGTTTAATTGACCACGAAAACTTAATATTTCTCCTCGCCAATGATTACCATTATAATCTGATTCTTCTGACCAATATTGTAATAATAAAAGATGAATTATTACCTGTTCTATTAAACTAGCTACTTTATTTTTATCTCGACGACTCAATGCTTCTAATTCCTCAATTAAATTATCTAAATCTAGTGCTTGAAAATCTTTTATTTTCAATCGTTTAATAGTTTCTTCTAACCATAAATTCTCATCTGTTTCATAAAGTTTTTTCAAGTCTAATTTTGTTTTAACTAATGTCATAAATTGACCCCCTAAATTAAGGTAATTTTCCTTTACTATAGCGAAAAATATTAGTCGCAATTAATTCCCGCAAAAAAATCGAGGGAATTATTGCGACATTTGGCTTAAATGCACAAGCGTTGATAAATTTCGTCTAAATTGCGCAAGTGATTTTGGGGATCGAAACAATATTCAATATCTGCTGGAGATAGGTACAAACTGACTTGAGCATTTTTACAAATAAGTTCACGGAAATTACCGTCAATTTTATTCCACGCTTGATGAGCGCATTCTTGGACGACTCTATAAGCATCTTCCCGACTCATTCCCTTCTCAACTAAGGCCAACAGCACTTTTTGACTGAAAATGACTCCCCCGTAAACGTTCATATTCCGTTTCATGTTTTCAGGATACACCAATAAGTTTTTCACTAAATTCGTGATTTCCTTTAACATAAAATGGGTCAAAATGCAAGCATCAGGGAAAACTACCCGCTCGACGGAGCTATGGGAGATGTCCCTTTCGTGCCATAATGCCACATTTTCGATCGCCGCAACTGCATGGCCACGAACGATTCTAGCCATTCCGGTGAGACGTTCTGATCTAATGGGGTTGCGTTTATGGGGCATTGCTGACGAACCCTTCTGCCCTTTTGAGAAAAACTCCTCAACTTCCAGCACATCGGTGCGTTGCAAATTGCGGATTTCCACGGCAAAACGCTCAATGGAAGCGCATAACAGAGCAAGTTGCTGGATATATTCAGCATGGCGATCGCGAGAAATCACCTGAGTGGAAGCGGTGTCTGGCTCTAACCCCAACTTTTGACAGGCGATCGCTTCGATTTTGGGATCAATATTGGCATAAGTACCGACAGCTCCAGAAATTTTCCCCACGGCAATTTCTTGACGAATCCTAACAAGACGCTCACGATTGCGCAAAACCTCAGCTAACCAACCCGCCAACTTAAAACCAAAGGTGATTGGTTCGGCATGGATACCGTGGGACCGACCCACCATCACAGTATAGCGATGTTGCTGCGCTTGATAGCGAATCGCTTGAATTAACTCTTCAAGTTGCTCTAAAATTAGATTGACGCTGGCCACCAATTGCAAAGCCAGTGCCGTGTCCAACACGTCAGAACTGGTCAACCCTAAATGAATATATCGTCCAGCATCGCCCACATATTCATTAACATTGGTGAGAAAAGCAATGACATCATGGCGGACTTCGGCTTCAATTTCTAAGACGCGCTGTTCATCAAAATTGGCCTTTGCCTTGATTTCTTCAAGGGCTTCTGTGGGAATGTAGCCTAATTCAGCTTGTGCTTCACAAGCTGCGATTTCCACTTGCAGCCACGTTTTCAACTTATAATTATCTGTCCAAATTTCGCCCATTTCGGGCAATGTATAACGTTCTATCAATTTTGTTACTTAAAATACAACCCTTTATTTTAACAGTTATTGGTACAATTAACAATTGATAATTGACAATTGATAATTAATTATTGATTGAAATGTTAGAAAAAATATGTTATTGACAGGAAATATAATATTTATTTAAGAGTTCCAAAGTTTTTAAAACTTCGGAACTCTCTGTCACTAAAATTCAGATTATAGGATAATCAAACGAGAATTTGAAGCCGATTTATCAATTTCACTGTAAAGAATATCAATCCATTCTTCATCAGTGGGAAAATGTTTTAAATCCACCACAAATAACCAATATTGGTAAATTTTTAAGGCTTTTCTTGCTTCAGAAAAACGAGGAGCACGCATTTTTCTTAATAAATTATAAGCCGCATTTTCATTTTCTTGAAAACTAACTCCAACACGGGTAAATTTACCATTCATATCCTCTAAATTTACCACAGCATTAATGCCCAAAAGATACCATAAAGTGTTAGGATCATCGAGATCATAACCTTTTTTGGCTAATTTATCTAAACTTTTGGGTAAATACTCTTTAATGACAGGATAAATTTTTTCTAACGCTAAATCCTGATTGTGCAGGCAACTTACTTTTAAACGAGCAGCACTTGAACGAAAACGCATTCCTGAAATAGACATAAACATCCTCCTTGGTTAATTAGACATAATGATTCCTTGGAATCACTATCTCTATTTGATGTTTTTGTCATTTGTTTGAACCACGTCATGTTGTCATGTCACTTTTTCGCTAAAAATAGGAACGTTTAAACTATAACCCTAAACACCTTAAAATGTCAAGGGCGATCGAAAAATAAATGGTAAGGTGGGCAGTGCAACGGCGGGTTACAATTAGGAGGAATTATCTGGATCATAAACTAATGACTTTTAATCCATTTTTAGATTCGACATTTTATTTATTAGTAAGTTTACACTGTTTAATTGGGGCAATAGCGACGACAATTGCTGTTAGAAAAGGGCATAATTTTTGGCGTTGGTTGTTAATTGGTTTAGTTGGTGGTACATTTGGTTTAGTTTGGTCTCTCTTTTTAGAAAAAAATGACAGTATTTAATCAAGAAAAGTTACTTTTTACTCCTGCAAAAACGGATAGTAATGCTATCCCAATTATTTTTGCATTTCCTAATGAGTATTCCGTGGGAATTACCAGTTTAGGTTATCAAGTTGTGTGGGCAACTTTAGCAATGCGAAGTGATGTTAATGTTAGTCGTTTGTTTACGGATATTAGTGAAAATTTGCCTTCACAACCAGAAATTTTAGGGTTTTCTGTTTCATGGGAATTAGATTATATTAATATATTTAATTTGCTGGAAAAATTAGGGATACCTTTACATAGTAAAAACCGCAATGAGAATCATCCTTTGGTGTTTGGAGGTGGTCCTGTTTTAACAGCCAATCCTGAACCTTTTGCCGATTTTTTTGATGTAATTTTGTTAGGAGATGGAGAAAATTTATTAGATAATTTTATTAATGGTTATCAAGAGATTAGAAATGCAGATAGACAGACACAATTAAAACATTTAGCACAAATACCAGGGGTTTATATTCCTAGTTTATATGAGGTTATTTATGATAGTTTAGAAGGTGAAATTAAGGATATAAAACCAATTGATAATGATATTCCTAAATATATAGAAAAACAAACTTATAAGGGTAATGTTTTATCTGCTTCAACAGTGGTAACAGAAAAGGCTGCTTGGGAAAATATTTTTATGGTGGAAGTGGTGAGAAGTTGTCCAGAAATGTGTCGTTTTTGTTTAGCAAGTTATCTCACTTTACCATTTAGAAATGCTAGTTTAAATGATAGTTTAATTCCTGCCATTGAGCGCGGTTTAAAAGTGACAGATAGACTTGGATTATTAGGTGCTTCAGTGACGCAACATCCTGAATTTGATAGCTTATTGGATTATTTAAGTCAGTCTAAATATGATCATATTCGCCTGAGTATTGCATCAGTTAGAACTAATACTGTTACCGAAAAATTAGCAAATATTTTACAAAAAAGGGATTGTAAATCTATTACTATTGCGGTGGAAAGTGGTTCAGAAAAAATACGCCAAGTTGTTAATAAAAAGTTAACTAATGAGGAGATAATTCAAGCAGCAATTAATGCTAAAGCTGGCGGTTTAAAAGCATTAAAATTATATGGAATGGTGGGAATTCCCGAAGAAGAATTAACGGATGTGGAGCAAACTGTGGCGATGATGTTAGCAGTGAAAAAGGCAGCTCCGGGGTTAAAATTAACCTTGGGTTGTAGTACTTTTGTCCCTAAATCCCATACTCCTTTTCAGTGGTTTGGTGTTAATAAAGAAGCGGAAAAAAGATTACAATTTCTCCAGAAAAATTTGAGAGCGAAAGGGATTGATTTTCGCCCCGAAAGTTACAATTGGTCATTAATTCAGGCTTTGATTTCGAGGGGCGATCGCCGTTTATCTCAATTACTAGAATTAACGCGAGAATATGGCGATTCTCTTGGTAGTTATAAACGAGCATTTAAGCAGTTAAAAGGGCAAATTCCTGACTTTAATTATTATGTACATTCTAACTGGAATACAGATAAAATATTGCCTTGGGAGCATTTAAAAACTGCTTTACCTAAACAGACTTTAATTAAACATTTAGAGCAATCTGTGGGTAATTTCAAAAATCCGATTTCTTAAATAAATCGGATTTTTGAAGCTATGAAAATAGCATAATTACGGTTTTTTCTAACATTTTTAAGCCGATTAATGAGCCTTTAATTAATCGAAAAGCGGCTAAAGGTTGTTTGCTAAATTGCCAAGCTAATGTTAATGGTTTTAGTTTACCATTGTCAGTAATTGCCTGGGAAATATCGGGAATATTATGGTTACAATCATCGCTAATAATTCTAATTATGGCGATGTCAACTGAGGTATTTTGGAAAGCTGATAAAACCCCATAACTTTCCATATCAACCACATCCGTTTGATAAATTTGGGCCAATTTTTTCTTTTCTAAACTATTAGAAATAACCTGATTTGTCGTTAATCCATTGACTAGGGAAACTTTTGATTTAAGTTTTGCGTCTAAAAAATTGATTAATGCTTGACTAGATTTTAAAACCGAAAAAGGAGGCTGATTATTGTTAGATTGAAGCACACAAGTGTTATAAATCAAGACATCTCCCACCTTATAATGAGGAGAAAGGCTGCCTCCCAATCCCATTAAAACAACTTGAGAAGTGGGTAAAAAATGGTCATGTTTTTGGTTAAAATAGTCAGTTACCGCATTAATACCTAAAGGAATGGCGATCACGTGGGGATGAGGAGGCTTAAGTTTCTTGATACCTCGACAAACTGCCTGATATTCTGCTCCTTGAGGCACTAAAATAATATCAATTGGTAAAGTCATAATTAGGATGTAAAATGTATGAAAACTAACATTTTTAGTTTATTGTTATTGTCTCTTATTTGTACGGTTTCTCCAGTTAAAGCTGAGACTTTTTTGGCTCAACAATTGAAGGAGAATAAATATCCACAAACATCTATTAATACATACATACAAGCTTGTATTCCTAAAGCAAAAGAGCGAGGTTTATCTCAGGAACAAGCACTAAATTTGTGTAAATGTACGATTAAAGAATTTCAAAAACGTTATACTCTTTCTGAGTATAATACATTACGAGAAAGAGCTAATAGCAATAATCAATCTGCCGAGAAATTAGAGGCTGCGGATAAATTAGAGGAAGTTGGCGGTTATTGTTTTGAGGAATTATTTATGTAATTTTTGTGCTGATAATTCCTAAATTGTCACGGCTATTAATACCATAATATCTGAAATAAAATAACAGAAAAAATTATAATTTCGTTGTTGTGCTTTAGGGCTAAAGTGCGACAACAATTTTTATTAAATCAGAGATAAATATGAAAAAAAATCTTAGACAAAATTTTAATATTTCCCGAATTGCTATCAAATATCCTTGGTTAACTGTGGGTTTTTGGATAGCAGTTTGTGTGGCAGGATTATTGGCTTTTAGTAGTCTTAAATATGGGTTATTTCCTGATATTACTTTTCCGGTTATAATTGTTAATGCGAAAGCTCCTTTAGTAACAGGAATAGAAACAGAAAAACAGTTAACTAATATCATTGAAAAAGCTTTAATAGATGTTGCAAATGTCGATGAATTTAACTCCATTACTTATCCGGGGCAAACTGTAGTTAATTTACTGTTTTATCCTAACATTAGTTTAGAAGAATCTGAACAAGTTGTTAAAAATAAATTAGCTAATCTTGTGTTACCAGAAAATAGTAGCATAGAAATTTTCCCCTATAACTTAAATGAATCTAGTGCCATTAGTTATGCTATTCAAAGTAAGAGTAAAAATATTTATGAATTAACGGATATTGCCCAAAATCAGATTATTCCCACTATTAGTAAATTACCCGGTGTTTTAAAGGTTAATTTATTAGGAAATAAAAGGGGAGATACTCCTAGTTTAGTTAACTTTAATGGGCAAGAAAGTATAGCTTTTCAGGTAATTAAACAGGGTAAAGCTAATACTTTAGAAGTGGTTAGTTTAGTAGAAAAGGAAGTAGAAAAAATACAGGGTAATTTATCAGAAATACAGTTTAAATTAGCAAAAACTGAAGCTAATTATATTCGAGAAGCTACCCAAGCAACTATAGATTCGCTTATTTTAGCAATTATTCTAGCGATCGTGATAATTTATCCCTTTTTGAAAAATTTATCAGCTACATTTATTGTCGCTTTAGCTATTCCTACTTCCCTACTTGGCACTTGTATTGTCATGGCGATCGCCGGCTTTAATTTAGAAACAATTACTCTGTTAGCTTTAGCATTAGTAATTGGGATAATTGTAGATGATGCAATTGTAGATGTAGAAAATATTGCTCGTTATATTGAAGCAGGAAAAACACCGAAAGAAGCCGCAATTTTAGGCACGGATGAAATTGGATTAACAGTTTCTGCTTCAACTTTGACAATTGTAGCCGTATTTCTGCCCATAGCCTTTATGGGAGGCACGATTGGGCAATTTTTTAAACCATTTGCTCTCACAGTTTCTGCGTCAGTTTTAATCTCTTTGTTAGTGGCGCGTACCCTATCTCCAGTATTATGTATATGGTGGCTTAAACCTAATCAGAAATCAGCGAAAAATCGAGAAATTCCACAGTTAAAAAAGTATCGCAGTTTATTAAATTGGGCGCTCAATAATCGTCGATCTGTTACGATAATTGCGGTGTTTAGTTTCGTCGCTGGAATAGCCTTAATTCCTCTGATTCCCCAAGGTTTTATTCCTAAATTAGATCGAGGAGAATTTAATGTTTCTTTTACTACTCCTTTACCAAAAATTACGCCTAAAAAAACCCAAGAAACTACCACTAATAATGATAACTTTACTCAAAATAAGGAGTTTAATTGGATCACTGATTTGGCTAATTCGCCAGAAAGAATTTTATTAAGTAGAAGTAATAGAATTGCTCATAAAATTGAACCGATTATTCTTCAGTCTCCCGAGGTCGATTCAATATTTACAATTATCGGTGAAAGGGGAGAAGTTAATAAAGGCAAAATTTACGTTAAACTTAAAGACAATCGCAGCTTAAATACTGCCACGGTGCAGGAAAATCTCCGTCAACAATTAACTAATATTAATAATGCGAATATTAGTGTGGAAGAAATCGAATTTATTGACAGAGGAGGTGAAAAACCTTTACAACTTGCATTAGTGGGAGATGACTTGCAAAAATTAACGAATACTGCCCAACAAATTAAGGCTAAAGTAGAGAAAATTAATGGTTTTGTGGATGTAACTGCCACCGAATTTGATGAAAATAAAATTGAGCATCGTGATAGTAAAAAGGTAGCTTATGTTACTGCTAATTTAGGCGAAAATAAGCCTTTAGGTGATGCTTTTAAGGAAATAATTGCCATTGCTGAAGCGATTTTACCTACGGGAATTACCCTTGATTCTAAAGGAGATACCGCTTATATGAAAACAGTTTTTGATAGTTTTGGTGTCACTTTAATCTTATCAATTAGCTTGATGTTACTTTTTCTAATTCTACCTTTTGGCCGACTTTTAGAGCCCATGGTTATTGGTTTATCCTTACCTTTAGCTATGGTAGGCTCTCTTTTTGCTTTATTAATCACACAAAGTGATTTTGGTATGATTTCCCTAATTGGCTTAATTTTCTTATTAGGATTACTTGATAAAAATGCGATTCTTTTGATGGATTATGCCAACCAATTACGCCAAGGGGGAATGAATCGCCATGAAGCACTTTTAACCACAGGAATAACGCGTTTACGCCCGATTCTAATGACGACTGCCTCGACAATTTTAGGAATGTTACCCATTGCGTTAGGGTTAGGAGCAGGTGCAGAATTACGTCAACCGATGGCTGTGGCAATTATTGGAGGTTTAATCACTTCCACTCTTTTAAGTTTAATTGTTGTGCCTGTTTTTTATACTTTATGGGAGGATAAGTTTATGGCTCGTAAAATGTAGGGTGGGTAAAACGGCGAATAATGATTGAAACTTACCAAATGAGCTATTACCGCAATTACCCACCCTACAAAGCGATCGCCTTGTCAACTAATCGCCTTTAATAGACCTCTTGCGAAACTATTTTTTTCTTATGAATTGATATTCGTGATTAATTTCATAATTATAGATACCTGAAATTAAATTAAATCTTAATCTAAA